>CASDTD010000060.1 GCA_949283445.1 uncultured Coriobacteriia bacterium
GAACAAGCCTTCTTATTCCTGCTTGCTCTCGCGCTTCGAGTACGACAAGCCCATCTCCGAAGAACGGCTGAAGCAAGTCGACGCAGCAGAGCGCGCGCTCATGGAACTCGGGTTCGCCCAGGTGCGCGTGCGCGTCAAAGACGACGATGCGCGCATCGAGCTGGAAGCAGACGACATCGCTACTGCCGCACGGCAGGACATGCGTGCGTCGATTGTCGAAGCGTTGCAGGCGCAAGGCTTCGTACACGTGTCGCTCGACCTGACTGGCTACCACTTCGGCTCCATGGACGAAGGACGCGCCTCCTGAACGTCCATGACGTCCGACGGTGTGACACTTGACGGCGCTATTGAGTACGACAAAACGGCGTCTCAAGCACTTGAGAGCCTTGGTGAGTACGACGATGCCACAGACGTGACACTTTCTCCCCCTGTTGAGTATGAAGGGAACCGCATACGTACTCAGCAGGGGGCGCAAGTGCCGCCGCAGGCCAGGTGCCGTACTCAGCAGGGGGCGCAAGTGCCGTTGCAACCCGCAAACAATGTCCCGGTCGTGAGTTCACGGGGCAGCGACACGACGTTTACCACATGCGACGTTTCCTCAGTGCGTCTCAAACGACTACACTTGACAACACGCATCCGCATGCAGCGGCATGAGCAAACGAAGCTGGGAGGAACCTGTGATCAACGAGGAAATGCGCGCTCTGGGCGCAGCACCGAATAAAATCCGCGAGACGTTTGCCTACGGGCTCGCCCGCAAGGCCGAAATCGGCGACGACAAGGTCTTCGACCTCTCCATCGGCAACCCCTCCGTTCCCTCACCTGCCATCGTGGACGAGACCATCGAGCGCCTGGCAAGGGAAAGCCACGGCATGGGGCACGAGTACACGCCCAGCCCCGGTCTGGCAGAAGTGCGCGCCGTCGTGGCAGAGAACCTGAACAAGCGCTTCAACCAGCACTACACGGCCGACAACCTGTACCTTACCTCGGGTGCGTCCTCTTCCATCGCCATCATCTTGCGCGGCATGATCAACCCCGGCGAAGAGGTCATCGTCATCGCCCCGTACTTCCCCGAGTACAAAGTCTGGACGGAAAACGCGCGCGGCGTGTGCGTCGAGGTGCCCGCACGCGCTGACGACTTCCAGCTCGACATCCCCGCCATCGAGGCCGCCATCACGGACAAGACGGCGCTTGTCATCATCAACACGCCGAACAACCCGGTTGGCTCCGTCTACACCGACGACAACCTGAAAGAGCTCGCCGCACTGCTCACGGCCAAGTCTGCAGAAATTGGCCACCCCATCTACCTGCTGTCCGACGAGCCCTACCGTGAGCTCTACTATGATGACTGCAAACCCGCTTGGGTACCCGACCTCTACCCCCACACCTTCGTGGCCTACTCCTGGAGCAAGTCCATGAGCCTGCCCGGCGAGCGCATCGCCTACATCCTCGTGCCCGACACCATGCCGGGCTGGCAGGACGCCTACCACGCCATCTGCGGAGGCGGACGTGCGCTGGGCTACATCTGCGCGGGCACGCTGTTCCAGCGCGTCATCGCCGCGTGCGTCGACGCCCCCGTCGACAAAGAACCCTATGACATCAACCGCAAGATCTTTGAGGCGGGTCTGGAGAAAATCGGCTATACCTTCGTGAAGCCCAAGGGCGCCTTCTACATGTGGATCAAGGCGCTCGAGCCCGACGCGAACGCGTTTTACGAGCGCGCGAAGGCTCACGAGCTTCTGCTCGTGCCCTCCGACGGCTTCGGCGTCAAGGGCTGGGTGCGTGCCGGCTACTGCTGCACGAAGGAAACCATCGAGGGCGCGTTGGGAGCATTCCAGGAGCTCTGGGACGAATATCACGCGTAAAGCGCGCACCAGCACAACACGTGCATAAACCGGCAGCGGAAACGTCCAGGTGGCGTTTTCCGCTGTTTTTTCATGCGCGCATGTGCAAACAAATCGATATTTCCTATACTGGTAGTTTACGGACACAAGCAGACAAACGATGGGGAACACATGAGCATGGATGCGAAAAACCTCGACGTCATGTCCAACTACGAACTCAAGTTGAACGTCGTTGAGGGCATGAAGCAGCTGATGAACGACGTCTCGTTTGAAAAGCTCTCCGTCAGCGACATCTGCAAAGCCGCCAACACCTCGCGTTCAACATTCTACCGCTATTTCAAAGACAAATACGCTGTCGTGCAGTGGCACATCAACTCGCTGTTCATCGACGGGGTCGACGAAATCGGGCGCACGCTGTCTTGGTACGAAGGGTACATGGTCACCGAAGCCACGATGTCGGAGTACCTCGAATTCTACCGCTGGGCCTCGCGTTCGGATGACCGCAACGCGATAGACAACTACTCGCCGCGCTCGCGCCGCGCCGTACTGCGCGAGACGGTCACGAAATACAAGCAGCTCGAGCTCACCGAGCAGCTGCGCTTCGAAATCGACGTCATCGTCGAAGCCGAAACGCACCTCTTCCCCCGCTGGCACAACGGAAGCTACGACTGCTCGCTTGAGGAAATCTGCACGTGGATGACGCAAGCTGTCCCCCGCCATCTTTTCGAGCTGCTCGACGAGCCCGTCAGCCCGCGCAAGATGATCCTTCCCCAGACGCTCCGAAGAAACTGATACGCGAAAAGAATGGGCCCTTCCCGCACAACGCACGAGAAGAGCCCTGAGGAAAAGTAGCCTCGCGAGCTTTCGGGAGCACCGATTGCCTGCCCGCAAGGCGGCTAGCTGCGATTACTCGCAGGGAGCCCACATGACCTGCTTGGGCTTCTTGGCGAGCTCGGCGGCCATCT
>CASDTD010000061.1 GCA_949283445.1 uncultured Coriobacteriia bacterium
TTGGGCTGCATTATCTGCCTGTTCTCGGTTTCCGGCGGCATGTTCATGGTCGGCCGCGTCATCCAGGGCTGCGCGTTCGGCCTGACCGCCGTTCTGGCTCCGAATATCATGCCGCGTATGTTCCCGATGGAAAAGCAGGGCCTGGTCATGGGCATCTGGTCGCAGTGGGTCACGCCGGGCATCGCCGCTGGCTCTCTGACCACGCCCATTCTGTTCAGCGCGTTCGGTTGGCAGTCGGTCATCGTCTGCATGCTGTGCGTGCAGATCATCACGACCATCCTGGTGTTCGCGACGTTCAAGCTCCCCACGGTCCCCGAGAACATGCTCATCGGCGGCCAGGCGCGTTCCGAGGAGCATTACGGCAAGACCTACGTCAAGTCCGCTGTCGTCCTCGGCTTCTCGTTCTTGGCATGGTGCACCATGTACGGCACCTTCAACACCTATTACCCGACCTTCGCTCAGCAGGTGGTCGGTCTCGATATGGGCACTGCGTCGCTCACGACGCTCATCACCGCGCTTGTCACCATCCCGACGGGTATCTTGTTCGGCGTGGTGGCCGACAAGATCAAGCGCCGCAGGATCATGCTCATCATCGGCTACGTCTGCATGCTCGTGGTCTTCAGCTTCATCTTGTGGGGCGGCCAGAACGCGACGATGATGTGGGTTGGCTGCGTCTTGCTCGGCCTTATCTGCGCGGCGCTCATCCCGACGATGACTCGTGCGACTATTCCGGTGCTGGCGCAAAAGCCCAAGCAGACCGACTGGGCCTTGACGGGCATGGCGTTCGTGACTTGTCTGGGTTCGCTGCTCGCGGCGTTCTTCAGCACGCAGGCCATGGGTTCCAGCTGGGGTCAGACGGGCCTGATCTGGGGTCTGGTCATCTGCATCGTGGTCATCATCGTTATCTTCTTCGTGAAAGACGATCACGATATCAACCTCACGGACACGGGCGAAGGCAAGAGCGACGAGTAAGCGTGATCGAGTAGCATCCTTTACCGCATATACGTGAGTTCGGGGAGGCGGGCAGCGCGAGTTGTCCGCCTCTTTTCACAGATTGAGGTTTCTGTGCGGTTACTGGCGTGAAATCGCGCCCGTAACTGTACAGAAACCTCAGTTTGCACAAACGTATTCCACAACGTAATTCGCTATATCAAAGGGCTATCGAAAAGCAGGCCGCAAGCGACGTACACTGATGATGCGGCTATCAAGGTAGACATATGTGGAGTACAGAGAGAGGGGTTGAGATGGCAGAGATAGGCAATCAGTCTCTGAACGGAGAGGGCAGGCAAAACTTCGTGTCTGTCGGCGACCAGCGTCACGTGAAGATTCAAGACGACGCCACGGGGCGCAAGTCCGTGTGGCAGGAAGGCGAGTTCACGGTCGTGCGGTCCAACGCGCGTACGGCACCAGGTTGCCACAACAACTGCGGCGTGCTCATGTACGTCAAGGACGGCAAGCTCGACCATATCGAAGGCGACCCGGAAAACCCGCACAGCCAGGGACGCCTGTGCGTTCGCTGTCTGGCGGTCAAGGAAATCATGTACAGCCCGGACCGCATCATCTACCCGATGAAGCGCGCTCGCGCCGACCGCGGCTTGGACAAATGGGAGCGCTGCACGTGGGACGAGGCGCTCGACATCATCTACGAAGAGATGATGAAGATCATCAAGAAGTACGGTGCGCAGTCCATCTTCGTGCATCAGGGCACCGGGCGTGACATCAACGGCTATTTGCCCATGATTTCGCATTGCCTGGGCACGCCGAATTCCGGCATGGGCCTGCTTGCGGGTCAGTCTTGCTACGCCCCGCGCTTCTTCAGCACGTCGCTGAAAATCGGCGACTTCTTCATCTGCGACTACGGTCAGTTCTTCCCCGAACGCTATGACGACCCGCGCTTCCACGCGCCGGGCTGCATCATGGTCTGGGCGAACAACCCGCTCGTTGCCAATTCCGACGGCACGCTCGGCCACTGGATTGTCGAATGCATGAAGCGCGGCTCTAAGCTGCTGGTGGTCGACCCGAAGATGATCTGGCTCGCCGGCAAGGCCGACATCTGGTTGCAGATTCGCCCCGGCACCGACGTCGCGCTTGCCTTGGGCATGTGCAAGGTCATCGTCGACGAGGGCCTTCAGGACGACGACTTCATCGAGAAGTGGACTTACGGCTACGACGAGTGGGTCGAAAACCTCGCGCAGTACACGCCCGAGAAGGTCGCGGAAATCTGCGGCGTGGATGCCGAAGACATCATCGCTGCGGCGCGCATGGTGGCTGAGGCCGATTCCGCCTGCCTGCAGTGGGGCGTCGGCATGGACCATCAGCCGGGCGGCTTCATCACCGGCATGGCCCAGTTCGACCTGCTGGCCGTCACGGGCAACTTCGAGAAGCCGGGTGCCATGGTCTCCGCGCGTCCGTGCTTCGGCGTGGGCGAGACGTGGATGCCGGGCCTGGAGTTCTTCGAGGAGATTCCCGACCCCGAATGGAAGGCCGACGAGCAGCTGCGCATGAACGACCGCTACCCGGCGGTGCATGCCATGTCCGCCGTTGCCCCGGACGAGGAGCTCGACGCCATGTACACGGGCGAGCCGTATCCCGTCAAAGGCGTCTGGCTGCAGACCTGCAACACGACCGTCAACATGGGCGCGGAAAGCGACCGCCTGATGCGCGGCCTGCAGAACACGGACTTCAACGTCACGGTCGACCTGTTCATGACGCCCACTGCCATGGCCACGGCAGACGTCTTCCTGCCGGCCTGCTGCTTCCCCGAGCGCATCGGTCTCACCGGCCACCAGCCCTACCAGCTGGGCGTCGTGCATCAAGCCGTCGAGGCGCCGGGCGAGTGCAAGTCTGACATGCAGATTGTCATGTATCTGTACGACCGCTTCATGGGTTCGGACAAGATGCCGTGGAAAGACCGCGACGATATCAAGGGCTTCTTCGATTACATCCTGCGTAAGACGCCGTTCACCATGGATGACATGCTCGAGCGCACCTGGGCGTATCCGGAATTCGAGTACGGCAAGCACGAGAAGGGCAAGCTGCGCACTGACGGCGAGCTGGGTTTCAACACGATGACCGGGCGCTACCAGTTCTGGTGCAGCCCGATGGCCTCGTTCGGGTTCAGCCCGCTGGCGGAATACGAAGAACCCGACGAGAGCCCGGTGAGCACGCCGGAGCTTGCCAAGAAGTACCCGCTCATCATGATTACCGGCGCGCGCCGCTGGGGCCTGTTCCATTCCGAGCATCGTCAGAGCCCGTCCATGCGTCAGCTGCACCCCAAGCCCTTCACCGCGCTGAATTCCAAGATGGCCGAAAAGTACGGCGTGCGTGACGGCGACAAGGTGCTCATCGAGAGTCCTTACGGCTGCTGCACGCAGACCGTCGAGGTTGATGACCGCATCAAGGACGGCGTCATTTCCTGCGACCATGGCTGGTGGTTCCCCGAGCGCGACCGCGCCGACGGCACCTTCTTCGGCGCCATGGAAAGCAACATCAACAAGTGCCTGCCCATGCGTCCCGGCAAAATCGGCCTTGGCTGCTCGTACAAGACCGAGCTGTGCAGAATCACGAAGGTCGATCCCGATTACGTCGTTCCCTTCCCGGACGGCATCCAGCATTAGGAGGTACTCATGGATTACGGACTTTTGATTGACTACAAATGGTGCTCTGGATGCCACACCTGCGAAATCGCCTGCCAGCAGGCGCATGAGGGCTATGCGCCCACCAAGGTAGGGGAGCAGGGCAAATACGGTATCAAGCTCCATCAGATCGGCCCTTATGACCTGGGCAACAAGAAACACCAGTTCGAGTGGCTGCCGGTGCCGACGTCGTTTTGCGACCTGTGCGCCGAGCGCACGGCGGCGGGCAAGCTTCCCACCTGCGTGAAGCATTGCCAGGACGGCTGCATGCAGTACGGCCCGGTGGAGGAGCTGGCCAAGAAGATGGACTCCGACCATATGGTGCTGTTCAGGTAAACGCTTGAGAGCTGCTTTGCAGTGACAGCTCTCTTGAAGGCGGGGGCGTGGCGTATTCGCGCTGCGCCCCCCCCCGCTGCGTTTGGCAGTGCCCTCAAACCTCGATTTCCCGGTAGTCGATGCCCTTTTCGGCGCTCATCCAGTCGAAGAACTCGGTGCAGTCCATTACCTTGATAAGCTCGCTTTCGAAGTCGGCCTGATTGCGCGTAATGAGCGCATCGGCCTTGGCGTTTAGCGCGACTTCGAACAGCAGCACGTCTTCGGGGTCTTTCCAGGAGCTTGCGAGCATGGCGTCGATTTCCCGTTCGCTGACGGCGTATACGTTCACGAACGTCCTCAAACCCTTCAGCTGCTCGAGGGTTTGGGGGAGAAGGCTTTGTTTTCCGCCGTCTGAAAGGATGTACACGAGGTCTGTGACCTGCGATGATGAAATCCAAAGCTCGAATTCCCCAACATATCCGGCAATCATGAGCAGCCGCGTGTCCTGGTAGAACGGCTCGCGCTCGGCAAGATAATCGATGACGATATTCGTGTCGAGCAGAAGTCTTGCCTGCGCCATCTACATCGACCCGCGTTTCTTGAGCCGGTCGGTTCTGATTTCCGCTTTGCTCATGTTGTCAAAGCGCGTCGTCTGCTTTCTCGAAAGCGAGTCGACAAAGCATGCGGCGTTTTCCCAGGTGCTTTTCTGCGGGGGAGGGGACTCGAGAAGAAAACCCGCGTTTCCTTCCTGTATCAGCCGGTCGTACAACAAGTTGATTGCCTGAGAGGCGCTGAGCCCCTCTCTTTGCAGAATGCGCGCGCCCTGTGCCTTCTTGTCTTGGGGCATCCGCCCGGTGGCCATCGCGTCGCTCATGCTGCCTCCTTTCTGTACGGGTTGAATGTACAACGCATGGTGTACAACGTCAAGCGAGGGAAGGAGAATGCTGGCGTATGCCAGGAATTGCCGGCGTTGGCGATGAAAGCGAACGCGTCGTGCGCGCGGGTTGCCGGATGCGCATCAGATTTGTTGATGGGGATATATAACGATTTTGTTTCGGGCCGGTGCCAGCTTATTGCAAGGACTACAATAGCATGCAAAGAGAAAACTCCTGAAAGGAGGCCGTGAGAAGGTTCATCGGTAGTTCGTGCAAGTTTGTCATCTCATCAACAGGGAAGGGAAGTAGAACATGTTCGAAGCAAAAGTTGGAACCAGCACTCAGACGGATGCCCGCGCGGCGGGCAAGGAGGCAGCAGCGGCTGCGGCAGTCGATAACGCCAAGCTGGCGTTCGTGTACTGCGACTGCGGCTATGATGTCGACGAGGTCATGGCCGGCGTGCAAGAAGCGCTTCCTGGCGCTGCATGTCTGGGCAACACGTCGTTCGGTGGCGTGATTGCGCCGGATGGCATCGTGGGTGACGGCACGCCATTCGTGGGCGTCATGGCTTTCGGCGGAGATTTGACCGTCGGCACGGCAAGCGTCGACCGTGCGAACGTCGAATGCCCGGTCACGGCAGGCGAAGAGCTAGCGAAAGCCGCCATGGCGGCAGCTGGCAAAGACTGCGCACCCCAGTATTTCTACATGGCAGCCTCTCCTGCCGAAGAGGAGTTCTATCTCAAGGGCATCAGCAAGGTCGTCGGGCGCATTCCCTTCTTCGGCGGCAGTGCCGCGGATAACGAAATCGCCGGCGCCTGGAAGCTGTACTGCGGGGACGCCTCTTTTGCCGACGGCTGTGTCGTGGCCTTCTTCTACGATGCGCCCGTCATGACCAACAAGTTCACCGGCGCTTATCACGAGACCGATGACTTCGGCGTCATCACCAAGATCGAGGGCATGCGCACCATCGCCGAAATCGACGGCGTGCCCGCGCGCGACAAGTACCAGCAGTGGCGCGGCCTTGATGACGAGGCCGTCGAGGAAGGCAACCTGCTCGTGACGTCCATCACCTCGCCGCTCGGCGTCAAGGACCGTCTGGGCGATTTGGTGGCCATTCGACACCCGATGAACGGCAACGCCGACCATACCATCAACGTCGGCAACAACTTGGCCGAAAAGACCTGCGTCATCCGCATGGAAGCCACGGTCGACGAGCTTATCGCCTCCGTGCCCGACACGCTGGCCGCGCTCAAGGAGAAGATGCCGGGCAAGCCCGTCGCCTTCCACCTGGTGCACTGCGGCGGCCGTAAGGCCGGCATCGGCGACCGTCTGGGCGAAGTGGCCGAGGCCGTCAAGAAGGAGGCTGGAGACGTGCCCTTCATCGTCGAGTTCACGTTCGGCGAATACGGCTTCGAGTCCGACAACAACAACACCTGCGGCGGCCTGATGCTGTCGTTCACGGGTTTTTCGGAATAAGCCCGCATACGAGTAGACAACAAAGTCAGTCACGAAAAGAAAAGGAGCCTGACACCCCATGAAAATGTTCATTAACGGCGCGGCGGTAGATGCATCCGATGGCGCGACTCTCGAAGTCATCAATCCTGCCACCGGGCAGCTCATCGACACGGTTCCGGCTGCCACGGCCGAGGACGTCGCCAATGCCGTCGCCGCCGCGAAAGCCGCTCAAAAAGAGTGGGCGAAGGTGCCCGTGCACGAGCGTGCCGACATCATGATGAAGTTCCTGGAGCTTGTTGAGCGCGACAAGGAGAAGCTCGCTCGCATGCTTTCCGACGAGACCGGCAAGCCCATTACGGAAGCTCGCGGCGAAATCGCCAACATCCCCATTTCCTTCAAGGCGTTTTCCGAGCGCGCCAAGCACCTCTACGGCGAAGTCGTGCCTGCGGGCACGGAGGCCGGCCAGGAGAAGAACATCATGTTCACGCAGCGTGAGCCGCTCGGCGTCGTCGTCTGCGTCATCCCGTTCAACTTCCCGTGCGACCTGTTCGACCAAAAGGTCGCCCCGGCGCTGCTGTCCGGCAACGCCGCCATCGTCAAGCCCTCCACCGACAACCCCCTCACGCTGTGCATGCTCACCCAGCTACTCGACGAGGCGGGCGTGACGCCCGGCGCCATCGAAATCGTCACCGGACGCGGCTCCACCGTCGGCAACGAGCTGTGCGAGAACCCCGATGTAGACCTCGTCACCTTCACCGGCTCGACCAGCGTCGGCATCCAGACGGCGGAAAACTGCGCGAAAAACCTCACGCATGCTGCGCTTGAGCTGGGCGGCAACGACGCGTTCATCGTCATGGCAGATGCCGATATCGACCTTGCCACCGACGAGATTATCTGGGGCCGCATGTACAACACCGGTCAGGTTTGCTGCGCATCCAAGCGTTTCTTGGTGCAGCGCGACGTGGTCGACGAGTTCACCAAGAAGGCCATCGAGAAAATCTCCGCGCTCAAATGCGGCATGCCCGCCGACGAGGACACGCAGGTTGGCTGCCTGATCAGCGAAAAGGCCGCCAGGGGCGTCGAAGAGCAGGTCAACCTCACCATCGAGCAGGGCGGCACGCTGCTGCTGGGCGGCAAGCGCGATGGCGCGTTTTTCGAGCCGACGGTCATCGGCGATGTTCCCGCGACGGCAGACGTGGCCATTGACATGGAGATTTTCGGTCCGGTCGTGCCCATCATTCCCTTCGACACCGAAGAAGAGGCCATCGAAATCGCCAACGCCTCCAAGTTCGGTTTGAGCGGCTGCGTGTTTACCAAGGACATGAAGACGGCTCTGCGCGTGTGCAATGCCCTTGAGTGCGGCGGCACCGTCATCAACGGCGCGAGCTTCTACCGCGCGTTCGAGCAGCCGTTCGGCGGCTACAAGTACTCCGGCATCGGTACCGAAGGCGTCATGAGCACCTTCGACGAGATGACCCATACGAAATCTGTCATCTTGAAGAACATCCTGTAGCGGCTGTTCCATACGACTCGGCGCAAGGCGGCCCCGGAAACCAGGTGTTCCAGGGCCGCCTTTTCACACTTGCGCAGGCACCGCTTCCAAACGCAACGAGAGCCCGTGACGTGAATCACGGGCTCTCGTCTGTATGTCTGTCCCTTGATTCTATAATGCGAATCAAGGGCAACCGGGGCGCAGCATGCTGAGGGGGCACTTACGCCCCGGAAACCCCATAATTAGATAGCGTGAATCTCCTCGTCGACGTCCACGAGCTTGACCCAGTAGACGATGTCCTTGCCCGCGAGCGGGTGGTTGAAGTCCAGCGTCGCAATCTGGTTTTCAATCGAGACGACCTTGACGGGGATGGGCTCGACATTGCGCGGCGAGGTCCAGCCGATGTACTGACCGACCGGCATATTCTCGCCGTTGGGGATTTTATACGTTGGGACGACCTGGACAGCATCCTCATCGTATTCGCCGTAGGCGTCCTTGGCGGCAATCTCGACGGTCCTCTCCTCGCCCGGTTCCATGTCCAAAAGGACGTTTTCGAGCGCTTCCATCACCCTGCCGCGCCCGAGAATGATCTCATAGGGCGTTTCGGTGCATTCGTCGAAGACCTCGCCATCGGGAAAGCTCCCCTTGTAAAGGAAGCTCACTTTCTGTCCACGTTGAGCCATAAAATCCCCCTCGCTTTCATGGTGGCGCGTCGTGCGCCGTGCTCTCTTGCGTTACATTGGCGCGTCGTGCGCGCCGTGCGCCGTGCTTCTAGTGCCAGCGCTGGCTGGTGAAGAAGAAGCCCTCGGTCGGCTTGATCTCGCTATCGTCGTCTACGAGCTCGGCAGCCAGATCCTCAGAATTGGCGCAAATCTCGCTGATGGGTGCAACGGTCTTGTTCTTCTTCTCTTCCTCAACCTTTTTCTTGTCGTCAGCCATGATTCCTCCATCTCTCCAGCTACATGAACGCAGCGCTTCCCGGCAGGCGCTTATCTGTGCTTTCCTGCGCGCGCAGCGGTGTGAGGGACCGTGCGGCGCGGCCGTTCGGGCATCGCTGACCCTGCACTCATTTTCTTGCGCGCGCGTTGGGATTCATATCGGCTACGGGGTATGAATGGGGGTATGAGACCGAACACTGAATATCGAACTTCGTAGTCGATACAAGCGCAAAACCCCAGCGCATACCGTGAATCATGAAAATGCCACAGTATTTGAGGAGGGGTAATGCAACCCATGCAAGGGCAGGCAAGCGCACCCAAGAGGCGCT
>CASDTD010000062.1 GCA_949283445.1 uncultured Coriobacteriia bacterium
TTCTCAGCCGCCCTCTGTTGACGCTTGCTTTGTTACGCGAACTCGATGCGTGCCATGAACTTGCAGGTGCCGTCTTCGCCCGCGCCCAGCGCCGTGACGGCGCCGTCTTCGCGCATGAGGTGAACGCGCACGTTTTCGCCGCAGCGCACTTCGTGGCGGTAGTCGATCTGGAAGGTGCGAATGACCTCGTCTTCTGAGGGGTTGAGCGCGTCGAGCACGTAGCTTGCGTACTTCGTGTTGTTCACGTGGCCGTTGACGTCGATGTCCGTGAACGTGGGCGTCACGAGATGCCCTTCGTCTTCGGGCGCGAACTCGCGCAACTTGCGCACCTTCTTCTCGAAGTTCTTTTCTTCGGAGAAATCGTCTGGGCCGGTATAGACGTCACGTGCGGAAACGAAGCTGCGTGTCGCGGCATCCATGAGCACCCATTCGGAGGTGCCCTTTACCAGCAGCTCGCCGTCAAGGCTGTGTATCGTGTACTCGCGTTGGAAGCCCACGCGGGTGGGGGCGAGCGGCCAGGTGTGCACGCGGACCTGCGCGTGCAGGGCGGGCGTGGCGATGACCTCGTATTTCAAGCGCGTGATGACCCAGAGCAGCTTGGTGCCCTCGACGGCGTCCTCCATGGTCATACCCGGCGTGCGGTCGGCGTTGGCACCGGCGGCGTCTTGGAATATGTCCAGGATAGACGCGGGCTGCAGGTGGGCGTAGGTGTCGAAGTCTCCCGTGCGGAGCTGGTAGGTCTGCTCGTATTCGATGGTCATGGTCTTCCTTGGCGGTTCAGGGCGGATATTCGCGTGCGCTTAAAGATACCAGTATCGGACGTGGCGTGTGCCGGTCAATTCGATGTTGTGCAAGCGTGCGTTCGCCGGCGCGGCTCTACGCGTGCGCATGCGGGTTGGACAGACGCACGATATCGCGGCCGAATGCGTAGGAATACGGGGGCTCTGCCACGAAATCAGCCCGAAAGTCCCTGGTCGTCGTGCTCACCGACGTGCCGCGACGCGCGGCGAGATATTCGTCCGACCAGATGTCGCGGTCGAAGGCGACAAGCTCGCCGGTTTCGTTTTCGAACAGGATGGCCTGCACGAGCTTCAGGCGGTTCAGGCGCCGCGAGCCCTTCGACAGCAGCGCGGTGTCGATGACGACGAGCACGTCGTGCACGGGAAAGCCCAGTTCCACCGTGCGCAGCTCTTTTCCCGCCGGGCGCCAGAGCTCGTGTGCGCTTGCCGGAGAAAGGCTCATGATAGCGAAGGGCTCTTCGGCATAGTCTGGCCCCACGACGATGGGCTCGTGGACGTTGCTCACGTCGAGCGCGAGGTCGTCGAAGTGCAGGCGTGCCGTTTTGTAGAGGTGTTCGTCGTCGCCGAAGGGCAGGTACGCCTCGAAGCTTTCGAGCACAAGGCCTCTGCAGGAGGAGAGCAGCTCCATGGTGGTGCTGTCAAACTGTCTGCCTGTGTCGATCATCGCCATGTGTGCCCTCCAATGCGCGTGATATTGAAGAACGATTATAACGTTAGCAGCTGAAAGAATTTAACATGGAAAACGAGGATTTTAGTATATATAATTATATAGCCAATAAGAAGATTAGGAACGTGTGGGCTCTATCAAGATGGCGAGGTGCGCCGTGCAACCGATTTACCCCATAACCGCTTTGCAGAAAAAGCAGAGCGAAGTGAAGGCCGCCGCAGCGCGCAATGTTGTGCGTATCACGGAAAACGGCGTTGGTGCCTATGTGTTTTGTTCCGAAGAGGTGTTCGAGCGCGCCCTGCAAGAGGCGGCGGATGCCGCTGTGTACGAGGCGCAGCTTGCATCGGCCATCGAGCGGGGGCGTGCGGATATCGCCGCTGGGCGTGTGGTGCATGGCACTGAGGCGGCGCGGGTTGCATTGGACGGGCGGCGTGCCCATGGCTGAGCTCGTCTACACGGCGAGTTTTCTCGAGGATATGCTGTCCGTCGAGCTCGAGAGCAAGGAGGGGGAAGTATTCTCCCTATGCGATTTGCTCGCCGATAATCCCGGTCTTGGCTCGGCGAATCTGCCCCTTTCTATCAAGCAGCGCTATGGAGAACAGGTGCGCAAACTTATCGTGAGTCCTTTCGATATCGTCTACGAGTACGACGCGGCATCGGATACCGTGTATCTGCTTGGCCTTGTGCACCAACGTGCATCCTGGTGACGATGAAGCGTATGACGTGTGAAGGTCCATGCGAACGGGGGAAACAGTAGTGCTCACGATAGGGTGTCATTTGTCCATTGCGAAAGGGTATGCGCATGCCGCGCGCGGGGCATGCGAGCTGGGCGCGAACACCTTCCAGTTTTTCACGCGCAACCCGCGCGGCGGGAAAGCCAAGGCGTTTGATGCGGGTGACTTGGAGGCGTTTCATGAAGTCTGCGCGCAGCGGGGTATGACGAACCTGCTGGCGCATGCGCCCTACACGCTCAACCCGGCAAGCGACAAAGAACGTACGTGCACGTTCGCCCGCGAGACGCTGGCCGGCGACCTGGAACGCCTGGAGCGCATCGGGGCGCCGTATTACAACATGCACCCGGGCAGTCATGTGGGGCAGGGTGCTGGTGTGGGCATCGAGAAAATCGCCGCCTGCATCAACGCGGTGCTTGCCGAAGAGCAGACCACGATGCTGTTGCTTGAGACGATGGCGGGCAAGGGCAGCGAGGTCGGGGGCACATTCGAGGAGCTGGCGGCAATCATCGCCCGCGTCGAGCTCTCCTCGCATGTCGGCGTGTGCTTGGACACCTGCCACGTGTGGGATGCTGGCTATGACATAGCCGGAAACCTCGAAGGTGTCTTGGAGGAATTCGACCAGGTCATTGGGATCGAGCGCCTGAAGGCGGTGCATCTCAACGACAGCAAGAACCCCTGCGGCGCGCGCAAGGACCGGCATGAGCGTCTGGGCGAGGGGTGCATCGGGTTTGACGCCCTTACCGCAGTGGTCGCGCACCCCGCGTTGCGCAGCTTGCCGTTTTTCCTCGAGACGCCGCAAGAAGAGGTGCAGGGATATGCGACGGAAATCGCCCACGTGCGGGCGGCATGCGAAAGAGAGACGGGAGAGTAACGCGCTTTTCGCGCTTGCGGTTTGAGGTGGAGGCCCCGGCATGGGGAAGTAAGGAGAATCCGCCGGGTGCCTCCGTCAAGCATCGTCGCACGCTTTCATTGCCAATGGGTTACGGGTATCGGTTGGCTATGCATAAATCGCATTGCCAATGCGCCATCCGGGCGAGTTCGTGCGCCTATCATGACATGCTATCGAACAAAACGCGCCGACATACGTGCTATAGGAGTAACGGAACATGGAAACATTCGAGATTGCAGTGTGCGACAACGTGATTAAAGTCCCCGATGTCTTCGTCGAAATCGAGGTGCCCGAGGGCGCGCCGCAGGGGTCTGTTGCGTTTCGCTCTGCCACCACGGGCTCGCAGACGCTGCTCGTGGTAAACGAGATTCCCTATGGGCTGGCCATGTCGTTCGACAATTTCTGGCTGCTCGTGGACGGCATTCACAGCGGTCTTTCTGCCGAACAAGGGCTTATCGAGGCCGATACGGGCACGACGAAGGACGGCAACAGGTTCGCCTATGGCCTTATCAAGACCAAGCACGAGCCGACGGGCGTGGAATATTCCCTCATGCTCCAGATTCAGCTCGAAGACAGGGTCGCGTCTATTCAGGCGTTTTTCGACGAAGCAGGCAACACCGGCCTGCGCGATGCGTTCGTGTACTCGCGTCTGCAGCGCGAAGGGGAAACCGAGCTGCTGGAGAACTGGTCGTACGACCCGTACGACGAGGAGTGCACGACGGGCTTTCTGATGACGGTGGCCGAAAAGAGCGAGTACGACTTCATGTTCCCCGATCACCCGCTGACCACGGCGCGCACGTTCATCGACTTCGTGAAGAAGCACAACTAGCGCACGGACCTGCATGCGGCGCGACACTTGGGTGCCTTGCTGAGTATGATGCACGGCCACCGGTGACACTTGGGTGCTCTGCTGAGTACGGCGCTGGGGCGTTTTGGGCACTTAGGTGCTCTGCTGAGTACGAAAGGACCGCTCCCATACTCAGCAGCGGGGTCAAGTGCCCGAGGCGGTACTCAGCAAGCGCGCGAAGTGCCAGCCGTCGTGCGGCGGCGTACTCACTAGCGGGGGCAAGTGCCGCAAGCCAGCGACAGTGCCGCAAACCCGCGACTCAAAATGCACGGAGCTTTGCAGGTGCACGGGTGGCCCATACAAAGAGAGGGCCGGGGGAGATGTTTCCCTGGCCCTCTTTCTCCTTCGCGTGTTTTTTGCAGCGAACTCTAGAACTCCACGACCTCGCTGGGCTTGCCTGCCAGCGACTCGAACTTCGCGGTGGCGTCCTTCATGTAGAGCACGATGGTGTTGTCGTCGTTTTCGTCGTACATCTTGCGCAGGCCGGGGTAGGCGTCCAGCATGTGCTTTTTGGCCTCGACGCGGTCATCGGGGACGAGCTCGCAGTTGATGCGCCACCAGTCGGCACCCTTGCAGCCGCAGATTTCCACGCGGGGATGGACGAGAATCTGCTGGTAGACGGGTTTCACCTTGCCCGTCTGGATGTAGAGCTTGCCCTCGAACAGGTCGACGGTGCCGAACGCGCGCACGCGCGGGTTGCCATCTTCGTCGACGGTTGCCAGATAATACGTGGGCGCTTCCTTCTTGAAGAACTCGTAGACATCTTCGATTGTTGCCATGGTGGGCCTCCTTGTCGTTGCTGACCTCTGGATTTCATAGTAGTCCGTTCACGCGGGTCCATCGCCAACAAAACGGTAGCAGTTCGCCTGCATGAATCGGGCGAGCTGCTACCTTTGTGTCCAGACACAATCACCCAATGTGAAAGGACGTGTTCATGGAACGCGAGAACGCCTGGAAAGGCTATACCGACGAGCAGCTGGCCGAGCTGGAGCAGCTGTGCGGCGGGTACATCGATTTCATTTCGGAAAACAAGACCGAGCGGGAGTTCGCCGCCGCTGCCATCGAGCTTGCGGAAAAGGCGGGCTACGCGCCGTTGGAGCAGGCGGTCGAAGAGGGGCGCGCGCTTCATGCGGGCGACAAGGTGTGGGCGCACACGCACGGCAAGG
>CASDTD010000063.1 GCA_949283445.1 uncultured Coriobacteriia bacterium
CCTGCACACCACGCGCCCGCGCACGTTCCTTTCTTCCGGCGGCGCCGGCACGATGGGCTTCGGCCTGCCGGCGGCGGTCGGCGCGCAGATGGGCATGCCCGACTCGCTCGTGGTCTGCGTGGCAGGCGACGGCTCGCTGCAGATGAACATCCAGGAGATGGCCACCGCGCACGAGCGCCACTTGCCCGTCAAGGTGCTGCTGCTCGACAACAGCACGCTGGGCATGGTGCACCAGTGGCAGGACCTCTTCTACAACGACCGCTACAGCCAGACGGAGTTCACGGGCAACCCCGACTTCGTGAAGCTGGCCGAGGCGTTCGGCTGGGACGGCGAGCGCGTGGAGAAGCCCGCCGACCTCGAGGGCGCCATGAAGAGGTGGCTGGAATCTGACAACGCGGCCCTGCTGCAGGTCATCGTCCCCTCGTCCGAGAACGTGTACCCGATGGTTCCCGCCGGCGGCACGCTGACCGGCATGATCGGCGTGGTCGAGCTGGGCGAAGACGGCAAGCCCGTCGACAAGAAGAAGGGGGAGTAGCCATGTCACGTACGCTTTCCATCTTGGTCGACAACGCGCCCGGTGTGCTGACGCGCGTGTGCGGCCTGGTCGCTCGCCGCGGTTTCAACATCGAGTCGCTCGCGGTCAGCCACACCGAAGACTCCACGCGCAGCCGCGTGACCATGGTCGTCGACGCCGACGAGGTCATCGTCGAGCAGGTGACCAAGCAGTTGCACAAGCTCATCAACGTCTACAAGGTCAACGACCTGACGGAAGTCGACCACATCGACCGCGAGCTCGTGCTCTACAAGGTCAACGCTGAGCCCGCCCGTCGCGGCGAGATCATGGAGCTCGTCAGCGTGTTCCGCGCCCGCATCGTCGACGTCGCGTCGCAAAGCCTCACCATCGAGGCCACGGGCACCGAAGACAAGCTCAAGGCCATGGAAGATTTGCTGCGCGCCTACGGCATCAAGCAGATCATCCGCTCCGGCAAGATCGCCATCAGCCGCGGGTCGGCAAGCGAGTAGGCATCTCCGCGAATCGGGCGCGCCACGCCTCGAGGAGCGTGTACATACAAAGGTATCTTTGCGGCATGCGGGCAGATGGCCTGCACCGTTAGGAAACGAAAGGAAAGGCATCAGAGTTATGGCAGTGACGATTTACTACGAAAGCGACTGCAAGCCCGAGGTCATCAAGGGCAAGAAGATCGCCATCATCGGTTACGGTTCGCAGGGCCACGCCCATGCGCTGAACCTGGCCGACAGCGGCTGCGATGTGCGCGTCGGCCTGCGCGAGGGCTCCAAGTCCTGGGCCAAGGCCGAGGAAGCCGGCCTGAAGGTCATGCCCACCGAGCAGGCGGCCGAGGAAGCCGACCTCATCATGATTCTCGTCCCCGACGAGGTCCAGGCCAAGACCTACAAGGAGCAGATCGAGCCGCACCTGAAGGCCGGTGACACGCTCGCCTTCGCCCATGGCTTCAACATCCACTACGGCTACATCAAGGCCCCCGAGGACGTCAACGTCATTATGTGCGCCCCCAAGGGTCCCGGCCACATCGTGCGTCGTCAGTTCCAGGACGGCTTCGGCGTGCCCGACCTGGCCTGCGTCGCGCAGGACGCCACGGGCGACGCCTGGGATATCGCGCTGGCCTACTGCTGGGGCGTCGGCGGTGCCCGTTCCGGCATCATCAAGGCCACGTTCGCGGAAGAGACCGAAGAGGACCTCTTCGGCGAGCAGGCGGTTCTCTGCGGCGGCCTGGTCGAGCTGGTCAAGGCCGGCTTTGAGACGCTGGTCGACGCCGGTTACCCGCCCGAGCTGGCGTACTTCGAGTGCTACCACGAGATGAAGATGATCGTCGACCTCATGTACGAGAGCGGCATCCACTTCATGAACTACTCCATCTCCAACACCGCCGAGTACGGCGAGTACTACGCTGGCCCGAAGGTCATCAACGAAGAGTCCCGCAAGGCCATGAAGGAGATTCTGGAGCGCATTCAGAACGGCGAGTTCGCCAAGGAGTTCGTCGCCGACTGCGAGAACGGCCACAAGGTCCTGCTCGAGAAGCGCGAAGAGATCAACACCCACGAGATCGAGAAGGTCGGCGCCAAGATCCGCGCCATGTTCCCGTGGATTAAGTCGGACGAAGAGGCCGACAAGTAGTCGCTTGCACGATGCACCTCATCTGGGGGCTCCCTTCCGCCTCACGTGCTTAGCACGCTTCGGCGGAACTGTCGCCCTCACCTGAGGCACCTTGAGCAAGCTTAAGGCACCTCAAGCCGTTCTTTATGGATTCGAGGCGTCTCGCTGACGGTGCCGAAGATGGGGTGATTCCGAAAAACTTGCGGCTAGCCATTAGGGGCACCTCAACCGGTCTTTGCAAGCGCCGGCGGGCATTGAGCCTGCCGGCGTTTTTCGAGAGGCGAGTTATCCGAGAATCGCTTCGGCGCGATTGATGACTCCTTCTACGAGCGGCTCTACAAACGTCCTCACTTGGGGAAACCCCTTTTCGGAGATTGCCTCTGCCTCATCGCGTATTGCTGGGGGAATGGCCTCGGCCAAGCTCTGGAGATTCTGAAGGGCCAGTTTTAGCGGAATACCGCTGTCATGCATGGTTTGTTCGAACAGAGGGCGCGATACGTGGTCAATTCTCCTATCACCGCCAAAGGAAACGCCCATTTCGAGATAGATATTTGGATAGGCAACCGTGCTGACGACGTCATAAAGGGGCGCTGCTTCGCGATTATCCCAGCTGCGGTTGTAGAGAAGGGCGAAATTCTTGAGGTGGTTGTCGCAATTGCCAATCAGGTAATCGAACAGCACATATTCGACCAAGAGGCTGGATTCGCCAAAAGCGTTTTGGCAGTTTCGCCTTGCTGTGGATGAAAGCAGGGAAAGGTATGAACCGCCTGTTGGCTCATATTTCAGGTGATTCGACGTTGCCTGACAGAAATCTTCTTGGTGGATCCTCATGGGTGCGGGCATGCCGTCAATCTCTCTTGAAGAATCTGAGACGATACGGTCAAACCTCTGGGCTGCCAAAAGCGGCTCTTCCCCTTCGACACGTATGAGGAAACACTCTGCCGCCGGAAAATCACAGCGACGCGCGACGCCAAGGCAAAGCGCCTCGTTTATGGTCTCGAGGGGAAACTGGCTTGCATTGGCAGCTTTTACGATGTGCGTAGAGGGCGCGCCTCCAAGAGGGAAAAACCATTTATCCGCTTCTTTGTCCAGGTAAAGCCCGATTTTTGCCATGGCGCCCGTTAGCGAAAGACGAGTCTTGCTCATTGTCTGCACTGCAGTCTCAAGCGGTTTTTGAGCGAATTCGTCAAGATAGCCGGTTTCAACTGGCCTGTAGGAGGGCTGGGAGTAGGGCACTTCGTCGCCAATGGAGAAAAGGAGCGCTCCCAGAGACTCGTTGTTCAGATATTGCAGGTAAGGAAGAAATTCTTCCTCGCTCGCATGGAGTATCCGAGAAAAGGCTTTGCGCGCCGCTCCTTCGGGGATGAGCCCCGAAAAGAAGCAACTTGTGGCTTGCGCGGA
Organism: uncultured Coriobacteriia bacterium; assembly: GCA_949283445.1. The sequence continues at coordinate 3,536 of CASDTD010000063.1, forward strand.
GTGAGGGAGCGGGGAAAGGGGCAGGGAAACGGAAATGGGCTCTTCGGAGTAATCGGCATCATAGGAAAAGCGGATTTCGTCGTCGACGTTCCCGATAGTCCCCACATGTTGCACGTCACCTTGGAATTCCCGCCATACGTCAATAGCATTCATCGCGTCTACTTTCCTCGGATGCTGGCAATAAAATCAACGCCAAGGCCGTTTGCCATTCGCAGCACCGTTTCGAATGCCACGGTTGGCTTGCCTCGCTCGATTTCGCTGACAAGCCTCTGGCTGCATCCCATGAAATTGGCTATATCAGTCTGAGTGTAGCCGAGCTCTTTACGGCGCAATTTCAGTATGTTCCCCAGTTGGGCGGAATCGTAGAATACGGTTTTGCCGGGTTGATCGTATCTTGCGTCAAGTTTTGTTCTCATGGCAACCATCTATTACGTATAAGTAATACAATCTCAGCTACTCAATAATAATACCTATCGGTAATAAAACAAGTGATGTGAGAAAAATATTGCCGATGGGTAATAAAACGCCAATTTGCGTTTTCTGCTATGTTTGAGCCTGACGTTTTGCATGTACGGGGAAAGACAGACCTTGACGAATCATATCGAACAGCAGCGTGCTGCGAAGGAGTTCGTAAAGCGCTGGCAGGCTGCCGAAGGCAGCGAGGAACGTGAGGCGCGCAGTCGGCACGGTAGCGAAAAAGCTCGGGGAGGGTATCCTCATGGACAAAGCCGCAACCGAAGGTAAGGCGCTCGAGACGAAGCTTGCCATCGTGCGCACCCTAAACGAGATGAGCAAGACGCGCCCGTTTTCCCGCCTGGGCGTGGCCGACGTCGCCAAGGAGATGGGCATCAGCCGCTCGAGTTTCTACTACCATTTCTCCGACCGCAATGATGCCGTGCAATGGCTGTCGAAACGCGCCTTCGCGCAGGGTATCGACCAAATTGGCCGCACGCTTTCCTGGCTTGAGGGCCATTACCTCACGACGCGGATGCTCTACGACTACCGCTTCTTGATCTGTGCCGCCGCAGAAGACGACAGCTACGGTGGTGCCGTGCTCTTCTACCGGCGCGACCGCATGGCGACGCTTGCCGAGACGCTGCGCATGCACGGGGTCGAGATGACCGAGGACCTTTCGTTTCAGATCGCGTCGTTGGCGGCGTCGGAGCAGGCCATGACCGTCTCGTTTCTGCGCGGCGAATTCGGCGACATGACGGCTTGGTCGTTTTGCCAGCATATCGTCTCCATCGTGCCCGAAGGCCTGAAGCAAGCGCTTGGCGAGCGCTAGGCGCATCGGCTCTCCCTCGAAAACGCGAACGCCCCCGCATCACTGAGGATGCGGGGGCGTCGAGTGAAGGAGCGCGAAAGCGGCAGCCTGCGAAGGCGATGGCCGCTTGTCGCTTAGTACAGCGTGGTGCCGTGGTCGACGTAGAGAATCTGCGCCGTGACGGCCTTGGAGGCGTCGGACGCGAAGTACAGCGCAGCCTGGGCCTGGTCCTCGGCCTGCGCTTCGGGCAGGGACTGGTCCATATGGCGTGCGCAGACGCCGGCGAACTCGTCGAAGGTGGCCAGCTTGTCGGGGGTGTTGAGCGCCGTGGGCGTGGGGCCGGGGGCGACAGCGTTGCAGCGGATGTCGGTGTCGGCGTAGTAGCAGGCGATGTTCTTGGTCATGCCGTTGACAGCAGCCTTGGCGGCGGAGTAGGAGATGCCGGCAACGCCCTGGCTGCCGATGGAGGAAATGTTGATGATGGAGCCAGCGCCACGCTTCTCCATGTCCTCCAGCACGTACTTGCACATCCAGAACGTGGAGTACTGGTCGACCTTCACGACGTAGTCGTACCAATCCTCTTCGCAACGGCAGATGGGCTTATGCTTGTCGGCAATGCCGGCGGAGTTCACGAGCACGTCGACGCGGCCGTACTCGGCGAGGCAGGCATCGACCGCTGCGCGGCAATCTTCCATCTTGGAGACATCGGCAGAGAAAGCAGCTGCCGTGCCGCCGTTGGCGACAATTTCGTCGACGACTTCCTGGTTCTTGTCCTCACGACGCGCGACGCAGAAAACAGAAGCGCCTTCCTTCGCGAAAAGCAGCGCCGTCGCCTTGCCGATGCCGGAGTTGGCGCCCGTCACGAGCGCGATCTTGCCATCAAGCTGTCCCATGGTTTTCGCCTTCCTATTTGAAGTGGCTGGGTCGGGTTTTCCCGATGGGGTGAGCATAGCGAGCGCGCGCTGGCCGGTGAAAGACGCGGCTGCACACAAATTGCGATGTGTAGGGTTGGCGGACACTTCGGGCTTCTAGTGAGTACGCCGCCGGGGGCATCGGGGCACTTGGGGCTTCTGGTGAGTACGAAGAGCACGTATGCGGCACTCAGCAGCGGGGCCAAGTGCCGCAAGAGGGCGCGCAAGGTACTCACCAGAGGCCCGAAGTGCACCGGCCGCTGTCGCTAGCGCGTGCGGTCTAGCGCGCCTCGGGCGTTCCCGGCGGCCGCATGACAGCAGCTCCGCAGTGCGGGCAGCATGCCTGCCCCGGTTGCAGGACGGTGCCGCACTTGAAGCAACGCTGCTGGATGCGGGTGATTTTGCGCAGCTTCGGGTTGTCGAGCTTGCCGCACTTGTTGCAGTTGTTGCACCCGTAGCACATGCTGTGCCAGTGTTTTCTCGCCGCGATCAGCTGTCGAGGATGTCGACGAGCTGAATGCGATATTCCAGCGTCTTGCCTGCAAACGGGTGGTTGAAGTCGATTTCCAAATAGTCCTTCGTCGCCTTCGTGCAGATGGCGGGGATGAATTGCTGCGAGACGGGGTTGCGCCACTTGCCCACGAACCCTTCGTAAATCTCGTCGCCGTTGGGAAAGGCCGACCGCTGGTAAATCTGCACGCCAGCCGGGTCATGCTCGCCGTAGCCCTTCTCGGGGCCGAACGTCACGGTGCGCGTTTCGCCAATCTGCATGTCGTAGAGCGCCTCGTCTATGCCGCGGGGCACGTCGCCCGTGCCCATGCGCAGTTTCACGGGCTCTCCTTCCCAGCAATCGTCGGCGGGCGTTTCGCCGGCGACGCCGCCAATATAGTGCACGAGCGCCCATTTGCCCGAGCGCTTTGGGTTCGGCAAGCTGCCCATGTCGTCTTCCTCTCTCGAACGTGAACGAAAGCCTGAGTGAATCGAAGGTGCGCGCTGCGGACCTTGAAACCAGCTGAGGGAACCGGTTTCAAGACCCGCTTTGCGCACGTGGCGCTCTACCTGAGCTTTTCGTAGGGCTTGTACACCGGGGTGAACAGAACCTGACGGCGCTCGTTGTCCATTTGGGCGGCGAGCTCGTCGACCGTGCCATAGGTCAGGACGTTTGCCAGGCAGTGGTGCACGCATAGGGGCTCGCGTCCGCGCTCGGTGCGCTCGGCGCACAGGTCGCACAGGTCACTGGGCACGGGAATCTTGTTCCAGTTGTAGTGACCGGGCTCGATTTCCCACGGGCCGTCGTCAAGCACGCGGATGCCCCACTTGCCCACCGGGTAGTCATGCTCCTCTTTGCAGGAGATTTCGCAGGACTGGCAGCCCGTGCAGAACTCGTAGTCGATAAGAAGTCCGTATGTCGTCATGGTTACCTCAACTCTCCGAATTTCTCCTGGACCAGCTGCATGTCCGTGTCGAAGTTCTCGTCAGTGCCCTCGATGTTGCAGAGCATGCACTTGAAGGGGGCGCCGAACCCGAGCTTGCCGTTGTGGAAGTTGGGCACGAGGTTGTTGATGTTCGAGCGGTACACGTTGTAGAGCTCGGGCGCGTTGCCGTCCGCTTCGGGGAACCACCAGCCGTGCTGGGCGTGGATGACGCTCTCTTTGACGGCGACGGTCAGGTGCGCCTTGAGGTAGGCCTGCCCGAACTGGTTGTAGATGCGGCACCACTGGCCTTCTGCGATGCCGAGCTCGCGCGCGGTGGCGGGGTTCACCTCAACGATCGGGTCGGGGTTGAGCTCGCGAAGACGCGGAATCTGACGGTGCTCGGAATGGAAGAACGCGTACTCGCGTGCGCCGGTCGTGAGCACGAACGGGTACTTCCTCGCGAGTTCCGGTGTGCGCACGGGGCTGAAATCGGGCTCCTCGTAATAGGGCAGCGGGTCATCGCCGAATTGCGCGTACGCGCTGTTGTACAGCTCGATGCGTCCGGAAGGCGTGTTGAAGCCGGGCGTTCCGTCGGGGCGCATGAGGCCCTTCTTGTACTTGTAGTACTCGTTTTTGCTCTGCAGCACGACCTCGTCGCGCAGCTGCTCGAACTCGCGGCTCTTGCCGTAGCGCAAGAACTGCAGCAGGTCGTAATAGGTCTCGAATTCCTCGAAGCGCTTGGGGTTGAGGCGCTTGCCCAGGATGTAGAGCAGCTCGAGGTCGCCACGGCAGTCGCCTTCGTCGACGGCCTTGTTCTGCACGCCGAAGAAGATTGGGGCCGAGCCGTAGGCGGGTGCCACGGTGCTGTCGCGCTCGACCACGGTGGCAAGCGGCAAGACGATGTCGCATACCGCCTGGATGGTGGGCGTCATGAAAGCATCGAAGCCGATGACGAACTCCAGCGACCTGTTGATGGCGTTCTCCCAGCGCTTGGGCTCTGCGGACGTGCAAGCCAGCAGGTTGTTGCCCGCGAAGGCCGCCATGCGCAGCGGGTAGGGCTCGTCGGTTTCCAGGCAACGCAGCGTCAGGTCGGCGTGCGAGTTCTGGCTCATGCCGCAGTAGGCGGGGTATTCCTTGAGGCCGATCATCTTGTCGCGCAGCTCTTCGTCGTCGAGCGCCATGTAGGGCATGTACTCGTCGTCCTCTTCGGTGTCCGCGTCCAGCGCCACGGCGCCGCCCATGGTGAGCTGGCCGCCGGGGCGGTCGATGTTGCCCGTGATGGCCATGAGCGAGACGATACAGTGCGCCTGCTGCATGCCGTTGGTCTTCTGGTCGGTGGCCAGGCCCCACAGAATCGAGGCGGCTTCGGCGGTGGCGTACAGGCGCGCGGCTCCGATGATGTCGGCCTCGGGCACCTCGCAGATTTCGGCCGCTTTTGCCGCTGGCATGGTTGCCACGCGCTCGGCAAGTGCCTCGAAGCCGTAGCACCACAGGTCGACGAATTCCTCGTCGTAGAGCTTTTCCTTGATGATGACGTCGAGCATGGCCATGGCCAGTGCCGTGTCGGTGCCGGGGCGCACCTGCAGGTGGTAGGCCGCGCGGGTGGTGAGCCAGTTCACGCGCGAGTCGACCATGACCAGCTTGCTGCCGCGTTTCATGAGGTCGATGACCGCGTGGCCGAACAGGCCGTCGGGGTTGGACGCAAGCGGCATCTTGCCCCAGCAGATGATGCATTCGGGAACGTGGTATTCGGGGTCATCGTAACGGCCGGGCAGGCAGCCCGCGTAATCCATCTCCGGGTACACGATGCCCGCCGTGAGCGAACTTGCGGCCAGACGGGGGAAGTAGCATGCGTAGCCCGACTGCGTGTAGCAGGCGTTAGGGGTCTGCCACACCATAGCCGTGTAGGTCATGCACGCCACGCCGCCCTCGCGGCCCGTGCCGCCGAAGTTGACGAAGCATTCCTTGCCGTACTTGCCGGTGATGGTCGTGTAGCGTTCCTCGATGATGTCGAGCGCCTCTTCCCAGGTGATCTGCTCCCAGGCAGTCGCGTCGCCGCGCTTGTTGCGGTCACGCTTCATGGGATGCAGAATACGCGAGTTGTTGTACTCGTAATCTTTGAGGGCGATGCAGCGCACGCACAGGCGTCCTTGCGTTACGGGGTGGTTTTCGTCGCCTTCCACGTGGACGATCTTGCCCTCTTCGTTGGTGTAGACCTTGATGCCGCATCCGACGGGGTGGCACCCCGGGGGCGACCACACGCAGCTGCGCGTCACGGTGAGCCCCGTGTCCTCGTCCACGAAGCGCCAGGGCTTCCCGAGGTCGTTGATGTCGGAAAGCGTGTCGAGCTTGACGGCGGGCGAGGCGTGTTTCCTCAGTGCCATGCTGTGCTCCTCTCTCTTTGCGAAAGCTGTGTTTGGGGATGCTTTCGTTTCGAAGGGGTTGACCCTGCCCCCATTGTGCGAAGCTGGAGGGCGGGCGAACAGCTATCGCGTTTCCCGACTATCTTTGCGTGCGCGAACCGAACGTCCCGGCAGCTGCCGTTTCTGAACGGTGAGTACGCATTTTCGCGAAGAGGCTGGCACGTGCGTTCAGCTGTATTGAGGGGCCGAACGTGAGTTCCTATAATTTTCCGTGAACCGATGCGGTAGAAAACGCGAACTCTGCGTTCGGGTTTGGCAGATTACGGGGTGCAGACGATGGAACTGAGCATGGTCATGGTGGCGGGTGATCTGGCAAAGTGGCACCCGAGAACCTCGTTTTCGCACGATGCGTGCGCTCGTGTCTTGCGCTACGCCTGCCCGGTGCTCGACGGCGCTCCTGTCGGCGCGGGCGTTCTTTTCCTGGTGAAGGCAAGCGAGCTTTCCCAATGTTCGCTTGACGGGGTGGGCAACCTCCTTGTCGTCGGGACACCCGGGCAGGGGGCGCTCGAGGCGTTTGACGGCAACGCCATCGTGATCGACGTGGACGAGGCGGCATACGGTGCCGTGACCAGGGAATGCCTCGAGCTGTTCGCGCGCTACGATGCCGCCTATCTGGCTGCTGCGGAACGCGCTGGCGGCAGCGCGGCGCTGCCCGAGGTGGTCAGCGCCTGCTCCGCCCTATTCGGCAGGCCGCTTTCCGTGTGGAGCCTTGTCGAAGACAAGCTGCTTTGCACTGAAGACGAAGGCCCGCTGCCCTTTGCGTTGGGTGGGAAGGGGGCGGCGTTTTCGGCGGCGCTGCAGGAGGCGGCCGCGCAGGCGCGGGGCACGGCGCCGTTTCTCCTTCTCGACCAACAGGTCCCCGGGGGTCTTTCGGGGTGCGTGTCGGTGGTGTGCGCGCTGTTGCGCGTCGAGCAGCGGCCGGTTGCCGCGCTGCTTGCCCAGATGCACGCCGCGTCGAGCCCGGAGCGCGACAAGCAAGTGCTCGCCCTTGCCGCCGGGCTGGTGCAGCGCTGCTTGAGGCGGGCGTCCGACAGCGGGGCGCTTTCGTTCGACGCGCTCGTAGAGCAGGTCAGGCTTCTCATGGAGCGCAAGCTTTCCTCATGGCAGCTGCTCGAATCGGTGATAGCCGATTACGGCTGGGACCTGCTCGACGAGTACGTGTGCTTCGTCGTGGTGCCCTCGATGGCAGACGCGTCGTTAGCTGCCGCGTTCGCGCGCGTCTTCAGTTCTTCGGCATCTGCCGCCGGCGCCGTGTGCGTGCCGGAGGGCAACCAGGGCATCGTGCTGGCCAATCTCACGCGGGCAACGCTTAACACTGACCAGATCGCGGAGCTCATCTTGGACACGGTGGCCAGGCGCGGCGGGACGGGGCCGGTCGGGATAAGCACCCGTTTTTCCGACCTGCAGGATCTGTACCACTACGTCGAGCAGGCGAAGAAGGCGGCGGAACTTGGCCTGCTGCTAGACCCTGGGAGGGATTTCTACCGCTTCGAGGACTACTACCTCGATTTCATCGCGCAGTGCTGCCTGAAGAGCTCGTCGGCAACGGCGCTGTTCCCGTCGGGGTATAACCGGCTGAGAAACTATGAGCGAAGCAGCAGGAAGGGGGTCGCGCTCGAGGCGTTCGTGGAGCGCTTCATCGAAAGCGGCTTTCAGATGAAGCCCACCGTCGCCGCCGACCATTGCTCGCGTACGACGGCGTTTTCCAAGCTCAAGAAGGTCAAGGAAATCACGGGCATGGATTTCGAGGACCAGCGGGTGCGCACGGCACTGCTCGTGGCCTCGCATGCCATTCGCCTGTCGAAGGCCTCCCCGCAAGGAGGGGACGCATAAGGTGGCGAGCGGCGTGCGCTTGGGGCTCTGAGGTGCCGCAGGGAGCTGGCGTAGCTGTCGCGTAGCCGTTTGCCGGATTAGCGGCGGCAGCAGCGTCGGCACGCGGTGTCAGACACTTGGGGGCGTTGCTGAGTACAGTGCGCGTGCTTTTGCGGCACTTGGCCCCTCTGCTGAGTACGGCATACGCGCTCAGCGTACTCACCAGAGGCCCCAAGTGCCCTGGGACTGTCGGTACCATACTCAGCAGCGGCACCAACTGTTGCAGGACTGCCGGTGCCGTACTCAGCAGGGGCTTTAAGTGTCCTGGGGCTGTCGGCGCAATACTCACCAGAAGCCCGAAGTGTCCGCGCCTTCCTACCGCTCCCGCAGCCAGGCGAGCAGCTCTTCCTGTTGCGCGCGCTGTTTCTCGTTGGCGGGCTTCAGGCGCGTCCCCGTCTTGCGGTTGATATGTTCGAACGTCTCGCGCAGGGCATCTGCGTCGTCGAGCGAGCCGCGGTCGAGCAAGATGACCTCGATGCCCAGCATGCGGTAGGCGCTTGTCTTGCGCGCCGCGAGGTCAGACGAGGCATTCGCGTTTCCCGTGTGGCGGCTGTCATATTCGAGCGCGATGCGCGCGTCGGGCCAGTACAGGTCGGGTTCGAGCGTGCGAGCGCCGATGAGGCGGGCGACGACGTCGGGTGCGGCGATGCGTTGGTTGAGCAGGGGCGTCTTGGTTCCCATGCCGCCCAGCGAGCGGGGCAGGTGGGCGAGCAGGGCGATGTGCGTCTGCTCTTCGGAACGGGCGTTCGCGAGCAGCCATTTGGCGATGCGGCGGGCCTTTTTCGCGCCGGTCATGTTGTCTGCTTTCTGCGCGAAAGCGAGCAGGTGAGCAGGCGTGGTCAGGGGCGCTCCCGCGTTGTCGCGCCGTGCGCAGAGCTTGTACCCCAGCTCCGCGAGCTCGAGGTTGGAAGAGCGGGCGGCCATCTGGACGAAGCAGAACTCCGGCGTGCTCGCGAAGATACCAGTGTCGGGCGGCAGAACTGCGCCATCTGCGCTCACGTCGACCTTGACAAGCGCGCCGTCGGGAAGCGTCGCCTGCATGCAGTGGATGTGGGCGAGTTCTGTCTCACGGCGCCTGCCGCGCACGTTTGTCAGCAGGTGCAAAGGCCGGGGTAACGTGGCGAGCGCCTCGGTGCTTCCCGCCGCCTCGATAAGAGGTGTGCGCAACCTGTCTTGCGTGCCCTCGAACGCCGCCTGCGCTGCCTTCGCGTCGAGGCTGGCCTGGGTGGGGCCGTCTTGTGCCTGCCACCACGCAAGCGCGGTTTCATGCGAAAGCACGATTGCCGTCATGTGCTCCTCCTGTCTGGACGTGTCGCCGAAAGCGGCACGGTCTCAGTTCTCGTCTGCGTGCAGGGCGAATCTGCTGTTCCGCGCGCACGATGTGAAGTATGTTCACGTAGTATAGTCGTAATAATAACGATTTGGCTATTACTGCTGCAAGCACAGCAAACGAATTCTTGTCAGAAATATGCCATATCGAAAAAAATAAGCACATTTTGTGTCAATCAAGCTATGAATTGGCGAAAAAGCACACCGAAGCACGAGTGCATGGATACAATGGCCGCATGAACTCAAGCGAACGCCCCGCTTTCACGACTCGGCAACCAAACGAAAGTCGGGGCGCCAAGAGCAAAGGACATGCCATGAAGGTTCTGATTCCGGAGAAGTTCTCCAAAGACGGCATCGCCGTTCTGGAAGACGCGGGGCTCGACGTCACGTTCAAGCCCGACACCACCCCCGAGCAGCTGGTCGAGATGATTCCCGAGTACGACGCGCTCATCGTGCGCTCTGCCACGACGGTCACGCGCGAGGTCATCGAGAACGCCGAAAACCTCAAGGTCATCGGGCGCGCGGGCGTCGGCGTGGACAATATCGACCGTGACGCCGCTACCGAACGCGGCATCATCGTGTGCAACGCGCCGCTTTCCAACATCGTCTCCGCCGCCGAACAGACCATGGCGCTTATGCTGGCCGTCGCCCGCAACACGGCGCGCGCGGACAAGTCCATGAAGGACGGCAAGTGGGACCGCTCCAAGTTCACGGGCGTGGAGCTGCAGGGCAAGACGCTGGGCATCTTCGGCACGGGGCACGTCGGTCAGCTCGTGGCAGAGCGCGCCGCCGCTTTCGGCATGAACCTCATCGGCTATGACCCGTATTGCCCCGTCGAGCGCGCTGCGCATTACGGCATCACGCTATACGACGACGTCCTCGAAGTCTGCCGCCGTTCCGACATCATCACGCTGCACATGCCCAAGACCCCGGAGACCACGGGCATGATCGGCGCCGAGCAGCTCAACGCGATGCCCGAAGGCGGTATCGTCCTGAACGTCGCGCGCGGCGGGCTGGTCGACCTCGACGCGCTGGCCACGGCGCTGGAAACCGGGCACATCGGCGGTGCCGGCATCGATGTGTGGGAACACGAGCCAGTCAGCGACTCGCCCATCCACGGCTTCGACAACGTCGTGCTCACGCCGCATCTGGGCGCTTCCACGCGCGAAGCGCAGACGCGCGCGGCCACGCAGATTGCCGAATACGTCATCGCCGGCCTGCAGGGCAAGACGGTCAACACCGTCGTCAACGCGGCACGCATCCCCGAAAACGTCATGCAGGCAGTTGGCCCCTACATGCCCATCTGCCAGAAGATGGGCGAGCTCATCGCCCAGATGGCCACGGGCAGCATCAACAAGGTGAAGATCAAAGTGGCCGGCGAGCTGTCCAAGACCGACCCGACGGTGCTGGGCACGGCGGCGCTTGCGGGCATCGTCGCGCCGAGCAGCGAGGTGCCGGTCAATATCATCAACGCGGGCTACCTGGCGGAACGCCGCGGCATCGAAGTCGAGGTCGTCACCGATCCGCTGTCCAGCGTTTACCCCTCCTACGTGCAGTTCTTCGCCGAGACCTCCAAGGGCGAAATCGAGGTCGGAGCCACGCAGGCGCTGGGGCACGACGACCCGCGCATCATCGACATCATGTACTATTCGGTGGACTTCGTCATCGAGAAGAACGTCGCCATCATGGAGTACGTCGACGGGCCGGGCCGCATCGGCAAGATCGGCACGATTCTGGGCAACGCCGGCATCAGCGTGGAGTCCATGCAGATTGCCAACAATCCTGAAAAGGAGACGGCGACGGTGCTCATGAACCTGGACAAGCCCATCCCCACCCGCATCCAGGACGACCTCAAAGCGGCGGTGGACTGCAAGAACGCCTGGTTCGTGGAGCTGTAAGCTCGCGCGTCGTGCCGCTTCGCTCGGCGCGGTAGGCGCATGCCAGAAAAACGGGAGTTGGAGAGCATTTCCACGCGGAATGCGTTCTCCAACTCCTTTTCTTTTGGCGAAAATCCG
>CASDTD010000064.1 GCA_949283445.1 uncultured Coriobacteriia bacterium
ATCATCTCGACGCCGTACTTTTCCAGCACGCCGCTTTCCGCCAGCTCGACGGCGCAGTTCAGTCCCGTCTGGCCGCCCATGTTGGGAAGCAGCGCGTCGGGGCGTTCCTTGGCGATGATTTTCTCGACCGTGGCCGCCGTGATCGGCTCGACGTAAGTGCGCGTGGCCGTCTTCGGGTCGGTCATGATGGTGGCCGGGTTGGAATTGACGAGAACGACCTCGTAGCCGTCGTTTTCCAGCACCTCGCAGGCCTGCGTGCCCGAATAGTCGAACTCGCATGCCTGGCCGATGACGATGGGGCCGGAACCGATCAGCAGAATTTTGTGGATATCGTCTCTACGCGGCATCTAGTCACGCTCCTTAGCATCCGTGAAGGTGCGTGTCTCGCGCACTTCGATGTCCAGATAATCGTCGCGCCCGTCCATGAGCCGTGCGAACGCCTGGAACAGGTACGAGGAGTCGTGCGGGCCGGGGGAAGCCTCCGGATGGTACTGAACGGAGAACACCGGATAATCCAAAAACCGCATGCCCTCGGGCGTGCCGTCGTTCAAGTTGACGTGGGTAAGCTGGATGCGCCCGAACTCCTTTGACTGCACAACCGGCGCGATGTGATGCTCGGTCCAGTACAGCAGGCTGTCCGGATGCTCGTCAACACCGCCGGAAAGCTCGGGCACAAGCGGGCCGATGCTTTCGAACACCTGGCCGAAGCCATGGTTTTGCGCCGTGATTTCCACCGCGCCCGTGAGCAGGTTCATGACGGGCTGGTTACCGCCATGATGGCCGTACTTGAGCTTCTCGATTTGCGCGCCCGCGGCGATGGAGAGCATCTGGTGCCCCAGGCAGATGCCGAAGACGGGCTTTTTGCCGATGAGTTCCTTGGCCTGGGTGTAGGTCGCCTCGACGGCTTGCGGGTCGCCCGGGCCGTTGGACAGAAAGATGCCGTCCGGGTTCATGTCCAGCACGTCTTGCGCAGGCGTGTCCCACGGCACGACCGCGACTTCGCAGCCGTTTTCGCACAACCCTGCCAAAATGCCCGTCTTGATGCCGCAGTCATAGGCGACGACGGAATACTTCTTCGCGCAGTTGAACGGCGGCAGTTTGTAAGGCTGTTCCGTCGAGACTTCCTCGACATGGTTCACGCCCACGATATCGGGCGCTGCGGCAAGGCGCGCCTTGATGGCGTCCAGCCCGTCTTCGGCCGTGGAGATGACGGCTTTCATGGAACCGTTGTCGCGCAGGTGCCGTACGAGCTTGCGCGTGTCGACGCCCTCGATGGCCACGATGCCGCTGTCCTTCAGAAATTCGGGCAACGCCTTGCTGGAACGGAAGTTGCTGGGACGGTCGCACATGTCGCGCACGACGAACCCCGAGGCGAACAGGGAACGCGCCTGCATGTCCTCGGCGTTCACGCCGTAGTTGCCGATCTGCGGGTAGGTCATCGTGATGATCTGACCAGCATAAGACGGGTCGCTCACGACCTCCTGGTAGCCGGTAAGCGAGGTGTTGAAGACAATCTCGCCGAAGGCCTCCCCTTCGGCGCCGCAGCAGTCGCCCGTGAACACCGTGCCGTCTTCAAGCACGAGCACCGCCGGTTTTCCTTTTTTCAGGGACATAGGTTAGAAGGTCACCTTCCCGTTTTCGAGACTTGCATATCCATCTGTGAACACGTCGGTCGCGCGCCCGGTGAGGCGCTGCCCGACGAACGCGGAGTTCTTCGCCTTCGACGCGAAACCGTCTGCCGCGACCTCCCACGTGAGAGCGGGATCGATGACGGTGTAGTCGGCAATGCCGCCGGGCTCGACGCGCACCTGCGGCACGCGCAGCAGCTTGCGCGGCGCGATGCAGCAGGCCTCGACAAGGCGCGCCCAGCTCATCTTGCCGGGCAGCACGAGGTGCGTGAGCAGCAGGCCAAGCGCCGTTTCCAGGCCGGTCGTGCCGAAAGGCGCGAGGTTGAACTCGAGGTCTTTCTCGTGGTCGGCATGCGGGGCATGGTCGGTTGCGACCATGTCGATGGTGCCGTCGACGAGCGCCTCCTGCAGCGCGAGGTTGTCCTCTTTCGTGCGCAGCGGCGGGTTCATCTTGAGGTTCGTGTCATACGTCTCGACATCGATGTCGTCCTCGTTCAAGAACAGGTGATGCGGCGTGACCTCGCAGGTCACGTTCACGCCGTCGGCCTTCGCCGCGCGCACGATATCGGCCGCGTGCGCCGTGGTGAGATGCTGGATGTGGATGTGGCAGCCCGTGAGACGCGACAACTCGATATCGCGCTCGATCTGCACTTCCTCGCCCGCTGCAGGCCAGCCAGCCATGCCGGTGCGCGTGGAGCAAACGCCCTCGTTCACGACACCGTGCCCGACGATGTCTTCCATCTGGCAGTGGCTCATGACGGCGCGGTCGAACATCTTGACGTAGTCCATGACGCGGCGCATCACGCCGCCGTCCTGAATGCCATGCCCGTCGTCGGAAAACGCCACAGCGCCCGCACGGACCATGTCGCCTATCTCAGCGAGCTGCTTGCCCTCGAGCCCCTTCGTGCACGCGCCGACAGGATACACGCGCGTGCGGCCCGGCTTGTAGGCCGCCTTCTCGAGCTCGTATTCCACGAGCGAGGCCGTGTCGATGACGGGTTTCGTGTTCGCCATCGGGGCAACGCCCGTGAAGCCGCCTTTGGCTGCGGCGCGCATGCCGGTGACGATGTCTTCCTTGTATTCCTGGCCCGGGTCGCGGAAGTGCACGTGCACGTCCACCATGCCGGGGATGAGGTACTTGCCTTCGCAATCGACTTCGAACAGCTTTTCGGGCCGCTCGACGTTTGTGCCCACCTCGACGACGCGCCCATCGCGCACAAGGATTTCGACCACGTCGTCAAGCCCGACTGCCGGGTCGACGACATGCGCGTTCTTAAGAAGCAATGCCATTGCTGTCACCTCCAAGCAGCAGGTACATGACCGCCATGCGCACGGCGACGCCGGAATTCACCTGGTTCAAGATGACGGCATGGTCGGAATCGGCGGCTTCAGCCGTGAGCTCGACGCCGCGGTTGATGGGGCCGGGATGCATGATGAGCGCATCGGGTTTGAGCATCTGCAGGCGGTCGTGCCCGATGCCGTAGAGCATCTGGTACTCGCGCAGCGACGGAATGGGCGCACCCTCCAGGCGTTCCATCTGGATGCGCAGCGTGTAGACGACGTCGAGCTCGGGCAGGACGTCATCGAGCGTGTAAGAATACGCGCAGCCCAAGATGTCGGGACGTGAGGGCATGAGCGTGGGCGGGCCGATGACGGTGACCTCGGCCCCGAGCTTGACCAGCAGCGGCACGAGCGAGCCCACCACGCGCGAATGCGCGATGTCGCCGATGATGCCGACTTTCAGCCCTTCGAAGCTACCGCGATGCCGGCGAATAGTGAAGGCGTCGAGCAGCGCCTGCGTGGGATGCTGGTGCTTGCCATCGCCGCCGTTGACGATGTGCGCGTTCACGTGACGGGCCAGCAGACGGGGCGCGCCTTCCTGCTTGGAGCGGACGACGACGAGGTCAGCGTCCATAGCGTCCAGCGTCTCGCCCGTGTCGGCCAGCGTCTCGCCTTTCTTCGTAGACGACGAAGACGCGGAGAAATTGATGACGTCGGCGCTCATGCGCTTGCCGGCAATCTCGAAACTCGTGCGCGTGCGCGTGGACGGTTCGAGGAAGAGGTTGATGATGGTCCGACCGCGCAGCGTGGGTAGCTTCTTTATCGTGCGGTCGTTGACTTCCTTGAAACTTTCCGCTGTGTCCAGGATTTCCGTAATCTCTTCGACGGAGTATTCGTTGATGTCTATGAGGTGCTTGTGCTGCAGCATCAGGCATCATCTCCCAACACGTCATGGAAGACTTTGTCCAAGTCGATATCAGTCTCGATGGGTTTGGAGCCCGGACGCTCCCCGTCTTGCGAGACGAGAATTTCCACCGACGTGCGCCCGTCGATGGGCTCGTAGAAGAAGCTCACGTTCTCCTCTTTGCTGCTGGGCACGTTCTTGCCCACGAAGTCCGCCCGAATGGGCAGCTCGCGATGGCCGCGATCGACGAGCACGGCGAGCTGAATGCGGTCGGGACGGCCGAAATCGCGCAACGCGTCCATGGCGGCGCGAATCGTGCGGCCCGTGTAAAGCACGTCGTCGACGAGCACGACGGTCTTGCCCTCGAGCGGGAACCGGATGTCCGTGCTGAACACTTGCGGGGAAAGATACTGGGCGACGTCATCGCGGTAGAACGTGATGTCCAGACGCCCGACGGGGACTTTCACCCCCTCGATGCGCTCGATGCGCTTCGCGAGCTCTGCCGCGAGCAAATCTCCTCTGGTCACGATGCCCACCAGGGCAACCGACGATGCGCCGTCGTTCGCCTCGAGAATCTCGTGGGCGATGCGCGTGAGCGAACGCTCGACAGCCTGCGCATCCATCACGACCGTCTTGGTCTGAAAAGACGCCATAAGCACCACTCCTTACCGGCCTCTCTGGACCGTCTGTTAAAGGTTGGAAACGCCGGTGCCTACTATGGCACAAATCGGCGCTGCGTGCGGCGGTAGATGCGGGTTATTTTGCGAACTGCAGCCAGTGGTGCGCGGCGGCCGAGCCGCGTCAGCGCGTGACCACGCACTGAGCGCACAGCCGCCGCACAACCCGGCAACGCTTCCCTACTCCGTTAGCTTAAGCGGACGGTACAGCTGCGTGATGACCACACGACGGCGGTGCCGCGCCCACAAAACCGTCAGCAGCAGAAAGCCGACCATGAACAGGACAAGCACCACGACGTCTTTGACCATGTAGCCCGCGGAAAGCCCCGTCATGGCCATGCGGAACCCGTGCACCGTGTAGGTCATCGGCAAAAACGGGTTGAGCACGTTGAAGACGGGCAGTTCCGATTCGATGGGGAACGTACCGGCGGCTGTGCACAGCTGCACCATGAGCAAGATGATGACGACCACGGTGCCCACCGTGCCAAGCGCAGCACGGAAGAACTGGATAATCGCCATGAAGACCAGCGCCGTCAAGATGCCGAAGAGGTAGAACTGCAAGGGATAGGCCACTGTCATCTTGAGACCGAACTGGATGAACAGCAGAAGCAGCACCGCTTGCAACACCCCGACGAGCGCCATGGGAATGTAGCTTGCCACGACGGCGGAAACCGAGCTCGCACTCGACATGAGAATGCGGTTGTTGAGGCAGTGCATG
>CASDTD010000065.1 GCA_949283445.1 uncultured Coriobacteriia bacterium
GGTCTGTTGTTCATAGTGCGCTCATCTTACAACAACGTTTCGGTTGCTCGCACCTGGCAAGCGCATCGCCTACCATGAGCGCCGAAACCAATGCCGTCATGCAAGGCATTCAAGAGAAAGGCAGCTCATGGCATATGCATCACGCGAGGAAATCGCCGAAACCCACCGCTGGGACCTGAGCAGTATCTACGAAAACGACGAGGCTTTCGAGCGGGCGCTTTCCGAAGCGCAAGCCTATCCCGCACGCTACGCAGCCTATCAGGGGACGGTCGCGAGCTCGCCGGCGCAGTTGCTCGCGTTCATGCGCATGGACGACACGGCGGGCATCGAGCTGGGCAAGCTCGTGAACTACGCACAGCGCAAGGCCGACGAAGACACGCGCGTCTCGAAATACCAGGCCTACTCCGCGCAGGTCATGGACTTGTACACGCGCATCGCCAGCGCAAGCGCCTGGTTCTCGTCCGAGCTTTTGACGCTTTCCGAGGCCGACATGCGGCGCTTTTACGAGGCCGAGCCAGAGCTCGGGCTGTACCGCCGCGTCTTCGACCGCGAGTTCCGCATACGCGAACACGTGCTGTCCGCACCCGAAGAGGCCATCCTGGCCCGCGCATCCGACATGGCACAACAGCCCGACAACATCTACTCGCTGTTTTCCGACGCCGACCTCTCTTTCGCCGACGCCGTCGACAGCGAGGGCAGCACCCACCCTGTCACGCACGGCAGCTACATCCCGCTCATGATGTCGTCAGACCGCACACTGCGCAAATCCGCCTTCCAGAGCATGTACGGCGCGTACGGGCAGTTCCGCAACACCTGCGCCGCGACGCTGAACGCCCAGATGAAGCAGCTGAAGTTCTTCGCGGACACGCGCAAGTACCCCTCGACGCTGGCGTACTGCCTCGACCATACGGAGGTCCCGACCGAGGTCTACACCAACCTCATCCAGGCTGTGCACGACCATATGCAGCCCATGTACGATTACGTCGCGCTGCGAAAAGAGCGCCTGGGGCTTGACGAGCTGCACTTCTACGACCTGTACGTCCCCATCGTCGAGGACGTCGACATGGAGTTCACGTACGAAGAGGCCTGCGAGCTCATCTTGAAGGCGCTCGCGCCACTGGGCGAGGACTACCTCGCGCTCGTGCGCAAAGGGCTGTCCGAGCGCTGGGTGGATGTCTACGAGACGCCGGGCAAGCGCAGCGGCGCCTATTCTGCCGGCGGCTACGGCATGCACCCGGTCATGCTGCTCAACTTCCAGGGCAAGCTCGACGACGTGTTCACCCTCATCCATGAGATGGGGCACTCCATCCACACCTATCTGTCCTGCGAAAACCAGCCGCCCTGCTATTCCGATTACGTCATCTTCGTCGCCGAAGTGGCCTCCACCTGCAACGAAGCCCTGCTCACGCGCTATTTGCTCGCGCACACGGACGATGCGAAAGAGCGCGCCTATATCCTCAACCATTTCCTGGAGCAGTTCCGCGCCACTTTGTACCGCCAGTGCATGTTCGCGGAATTCGAGCTCGAGGCCAATGAGATGCTCGAGCGCGGCGAGGCCATCACCGCTGACGCGCTGTGCGCGGCATATCGTGAGCTCAACGAGCGCTATTTCGGCTCCGGCATTGTCATCGACGAGGAAATCGCCCTGGAGTGGGCACGCATCCCGCACTTCTACTACCAGTATTATGTGTACCAGTACTCGACGGGGTTTGCTGCCGCCATCGCGCTGTCGCAGCGCATCCTGGAGCAAGGTACCCCCGCAGTTGAGGACTACCTGGGATTCTTGCGCGGCGGGTGCAGCGCCACGCCCATCGAGCTCTTGCGCGGCGCGGGCGTGGACATGAGCACGAAGCAGCCCGTGGAAGCGGCGCTCGATTACTTCGGCAAGCTCGTGGACGAGATGCGCGCAGCGCTGGAGAGGTAGTGGACAGGGCTCTGCAGGTTTTTTCGGATATGCAACATCATGTATCGCACAACCGCAAAAACCTGCAACGATTCATTGCGTAGACGCAAAAACCTGCGCGGCTTTATTGCGCAGGCGCAAAAAGTTGCAGGCGGCTGTCCGGGTCACCCCTCGCACACGCGCAAGATTTACGCAGCTGCGAGCCCTTCGGGGCGCCGCACCTCGCATCCACGTCGTTTTTTGACAGTTTGCTGCCCCTGCAAATGCGCGCCCCATAACAAGGAAGGCCCCATGAGCTGGGGCCTTTCCGTTTCTTGCGTTGGTGGAGGTGCGGGGATTCGAACCCCGGTCCACGGTAGGGCATCGAGAGGTGTCTACAGGCTTAGTCGCTGTTCGAGTAGGAAAGACGCCTGGCACACCGACAAGCGTGGCGGCTTTCCGCCGGTTCAATCTTAGCTCGGGACATACCGACTACGTTCCCGAGAGCAGCCTCCTTTAAATGATCCCGCACGGCAGCCGGAAGCGAAACCGCCGCTTGGGAGGGCTGAACCTAAATTAGGCAGCCAGGGCGAGCTGCTGACGCTGCGCGCCCTTGAAAGAAACAACTTTGCCAGTTAATTGGCTGTACCCCTGTTTAACGTGGCGAGGAGACCACGACCTGCTGCCCCTGTCAACGCTATCATGTCGAAACCAGTCACCCCCGGTTTCAAGCTTTGTCAAAGAACCCCCGCCCGCGCTTGATTCGAGCGGGTATGTAAGTATACGCGAAACGTGTGACACGCACGCAAGGCACTGCGAATTCGTTGTCGGCGGGTTACCTTGTACCTACCTCTACCGGCGGAACAAAAGCTCGCGAACCGCGCAGACGCAGTATTGCGATGTTCATTTCACGAGACGTTGTCCCAAACTGACAAGCTCAGTGCACACTTGACGAGGTTTCCCCCAGACGGGCCCTCCCGCGTCGCCAGACGTGGGACATAGCCTCGTAAAGCTGCCATTTGCCTTGCTCAGCATCGATTTCTCGGGGCAAAACCTCGTGAGATTGCCATCCGCAAAAACTCCCCGGGACAAAAGCTCGCAAAACATGCACGCGCATGCGCTTACCCGCGACGCCGCACCCTTAGCGGTTGCGCTCCTTGAGCGCGCGGCTTATCTCGCGCTTTGCGTCACGTTCCTTGATGGAGGCGCGTTTGTCGTAGTTCTTCTTGCCCTTGCACACGCCCACTTCCACCTTCACGCGCCCCGCGTCGTTGAAGTACATCGACAGCGGAATGAGCGAATAGCCCTGGCGATCGGCCTGCTGCGCGAGCTTCAGAATCTCCTTCTTGTGCAAAAGCAACCTGCGGCGACGTTCCGGGTCAACGTTGAAGATGGAGCCATGGGAATACGGCGAGATATGCACGCCGTTGAGCCACGCCTCGCCACGCCGGATGACGATGAAGCAATCGCGCAGCTGCGCGGAATTGCAGCGCAGCGACTTGACCTCGGTGCCCGTGAGCTCGATGCCAGCCTCCAGACGCTCCTCGACGAAGTAATCGTGCAGCGCCTTGCGGTTTTTAGCTATGTACTCGCGTTCTTTGGCCATCTGCCTTGCCATCCATGCAGTATTTGAAGTAGACGAATCTTGTGAAGTATGCATTTTAATGCAGCTCCCACTTGCCGCGAAATTGCGCCCGATGGTTGTTTCCCAATCGTTTTATAGAGGACTTGTGAAGACCCGTTGACTAATATGTCTCTAATGTCGTTGCCCTGCTGGGCCGCTGTTTTGGGGGAACAAGCACAGCAGGTTTGACTAACAGATGGAGGTTTGTATGCAAGATTCGTTCATCGAGTCGCTTGAGTCGCGTGGTGTGACGCGTCGTGCCTTCCTCGGTTTCTGTGGTGCCATCGCTGCCGCGATCGGCGTCCACGGCGTGACCGCACAGGCCGTCGCAGATACCATCGAGGAAAACTCCCTCATCGGCACCGGCAACGGCCTTGGCAAGGGTGCTCTGGCACCGGTTATCTGGATGGAGCTTGGCTCCTGCACCGGTTGCACCGAATCCTTCGCGCAGGCTGACGACCCCGATCCGGCGACGCTCATCCTCGAGTACATCGCACTCAACTACTCAGAAACGCTCTCTGCCGCAGCTGGCCATTCCCTCGAAGAGGCCCGCGCCCAGACCCAGGAAGTGGCAAAGGGCAAGTACCTCGTCGTCATCGAAGGTGCGGTCATGACCGCATGGAACGGTGACGCACTCCGCATTGCAGGCGAAGCAACTTGTGCACCTGGCGAGAGCCCCCTTCTCGACTGCTGCAAAGATGCTGCGGCGGTTATCGCTGCCGGTTCCTGCGCCGTCGACGGCGGCTTCGCGGCTGCCTACCCCAACCCCGCCGGGGCTGAGGGCATCCAGAAGTACCTGAAGGACAACGGCGTGGACACCCCGGTAGTCAACCTGCCGTCCTGCCCCTGCAACCCGGCAACGCTGGTGGCTGTCATCGTGCAGTACCTGCTGCTGGGCACCCTGCCCGAGCTCAATAACAAGAACATGCCGCAGATCTACTACGGCGACACCATTCACGACAACTGCCCGCGTCGCGGTCATTTCGAGAATGGCGAGTTCGTGTACGAGTTCGGCAGCGAGGAAGAGGCGAAGGGCTACTGCCTGTACGCTCTCGGCTGCAAGGGCCCGCAGACCAAGGCCAACTGCGCGCAGGTTCGCTGGAACCGCCGCGTCAGCTGGTGCATCGACTCCGGCGCCCCCTGCATCGGCTGCTGCGAGGCAGACCCGTCGGTCTCGCGCCGCAACTGGGTCGACGTCTCCTCGCCGTTCCTCGGCCGCATGAAGACGCTGCGTCTCGGCGATTTCGACTTCCAGCCCACGCCCATCGCGCTGGCTGTCACCGGCGTCGTCGCCGCAGCACTGGTCATCCACGGCATCGGCATGAAGAAGGCCGGCCGCACCGAAGGCCAGGGCGGCCCCGACTGGGAACCCATCCGCAAGTGGGATAAAGAGCACGGCATCGTGCGCGGTGCTCAGCCCTCCAAGCCTGCTGACGAAGAAGAGAAGCCGGCAGAGGAAGTCAAGGAGGGAGAGTAGTAAATGGCAAAGCATTCGATCATTG
>CASDTD010000066.1 GCA_949283445.1 uncultured Coriobacteriia bacterium
ACTTCAGTGACGGACAGCTGCGTGGCAAGACGGAAGTACTTCGTCATGAGCTCGTCGGGGATACTCATGACCTTGCCGAACTGGTCGTTGGGCGCGTCGGTCAGGCCGATGTAGTTGCCGTAAGACTTCGACATCTTCTTGACACCATCGGTGCCCTCGAGCAAAGGCAGCGTCAGACAGACCTGCGGCTCCATGCCCTTCTTCTCCATGAGCTCGCGGCCTGCGAGCAGATTGAAGAGCTGGTCGTTGCCGCCCAGCTCGACATCGGCCTTGATCATGACCGAGTCGTACGCCTGCATGACCGGGTAGATGAACTCGTGCAGCGAGATGGGCGTCTGGTTGTGGTAGCGGTTTGAGAAGTCGTCGCGCTCCAAGATGCGGGCGACCGTGAAGTTGGAGAGCAGCCCCAGAAGCGCCGGCAAATCCAGATCGAAAATCCACTCGCTGTTGTGCGCGACCGTGGTCTTCTCCGGGTCGAGGATCTTCATGGCCTGTTCCATATAGGTCGCGGCGTTTTCCGCAATCTTCTCCTGCGTGAGCTGCGGACGCGTGGAATCCCGACCGGACGGATCGCCGATGAGCGCCGTGCCGTCGCCGATGATGAGCGTCACGTTATGGCCCAGGTCCTGGAACTGACGCAGCTTGCGCAGCGGCACCGCGTGCCCGATGTGCAGGTCGGGGCTTGTCGGGTCAACGCCCAGCTTGATGTTCAGGGGCGTGCCGCGGTCAAGTTTCTTCTTCATGTCCTCGACCGGAATCAGGTTCATGACGCCCGACTGGATGATGTGGAGTTGTTCTTCGCTTGAAAGCACCTACCTCAACCTTTCAATCTTCTCGTAGAAAACGATGCCAGACATGGTACCACGCGAACGTGCGACATGCCCGCTCACTGAACCGGCCTGAACAGATGTCCGGTCGTCGTGTTCTCGCGTTTTTCCTGCGGCTTGCCCCTGAGCGCGCGGCGTACGCGGTTGAGCTCGTCTTCAGCAGCGCGCTCGTCCATGAGCGTCGTATCGACCGCAAAGCCCTTCACGCCCGCATTGAGCAGGTCGGGGATGGCATGCACCACGTCCAGCGGCACAGCGTTGTAGAGGTGTCCCCTGCCGCGCACGTCGGTGGTTATGGGGAAACGATACCCCTTGCGGTCTTCCAGAAAACGCGGCGCACCACACCTGCGCTCGCAGCGCGCACACTGCTTGTCGCACGGCCCTTCTGCCATAAGGAAGCAGTGGTCGGACACCATGAGCTCTTGCCGCCCGGAGACGACGAGCCCCAGCGGAATGGGACTATGGTCGCACAGCAGTTTGATCTGGTGCAAAGTGAGCTCGGGGGACAGCCACGCGAAGGTCGCCCCCAGCGCCGCCCAGGTCTGTAGCGCTTCGAGGTTGGTTGCGTACATCTTGGGGCCAATCGTGCAACCGGACGAAAACTGCCCCAGCTCGCAGGCGATATCCGTTTTCGAGAAATCGATGGCCGTGGCAAACGCGGCCATCGACGACATGTCGATGACGCCCCTGAAGTCCAGACGCGGCGCCATCTGGATGCCGGGCGTGCTTTCGTGCGTGCGCAGCAGCACGTCCTCGAATGCCGCAAGCGCCTCTTTGCGCACCTTGTGCAACGCTGAAAACCCAATGCCCGCACCGTCAGAGAGCGCAACGTCCCAGCTTGTGCACGTAAATGGCGTGCCTCCCAAGCGCCCGACATGCTCGATGACGTCCTCGCGCGTGACCGCCTTGGTGCGCGCCGCCTCAACAACGGGGCCTTCCGCCTGCGCCTCGTGCCCTGCCGCATCGCGCACGCTCACGGTAAGCGGCTGACCGATCTGCACGCGCACGGAAAACGCGACGGGAATCTCCCAGCCCTGTTCGGTGCGCTGCTCGGCGGCGCGAGCCAGCCGCGCCGAGCGCACGCGGAAGATGCGGTCGCCCACGGAAACGGGCTCCTTGATGGCCAGACGCACGTTGCCAGGACGGATGTCATCGCCCTTGCCGACGGTGTAGGTGACACGTCCCGACTTCGTCCATATCTCGAGCAAGTCGCCCTTTTCCAGCGCTGCGCTCTCGCTGACGAGCACACGCCCCTTCGAAAACCCGGTCACACGCCCGATGGCACGCCCGCGGTTGTTCGGACGCTTGTAGCCCATCATGTCGTTTCCGGTCTCCCCCACCAGATACGCCGGGGTAAAGCCTCTGCTGAACGCTTCGGCGAGCTGTTCCTTTTCCGCTTCCTCGGCCCGATAGGACACGTGGTCTTCCCACGCGCGGTCGAGCGCTTCGCGGTAGACCCCCGTCACCGTCGAGACGTATTCCGCAGACTTCATGCGCCCCTCGATCTTGAGGGAAGCGACACCGGCCTCGACGAGCTGGGGCAGCTGCTCGATGCCCATGAGGTCTTTGGGGGAAAGCAGGTACTGACCCGCGTCCGCGAGCTTCTTCCCCCGCTCGTCGACGAGCTTGTAGGGCAGGCGGCACGGCTGAGCGCACAGGCCGCGGTTGGCGGAGCGCCCGCCAATGAGCGACGAGAGCAGGCACTGCCCCGACTGGCAGATGCACAGGGCCCCGTGCACGAAGCACTCGAGGTCGATGCCCAGCTTGGCGAGCTTGGCGATGCGCTCGACCGTGAGCTCGCGGGCAAGCGTCACGCGCGCAGCACCCAGACGGCGCGCGAGCTCGATGCCGGCTTCGTCACGGATGTTCATCTGCGTTGAGGCGTGCAGCTCCAGCTCTGGGAGCTCGCGGCGCAGCACCTGCATGAGCCCGACGTCCTGCACGATGGCGGCGTCGACGCCCGCCTCGGCCGCAGCTGCCACCGTGGAAAGCGCCGCCTTCATCTCCTCGGGAAACACGAGCGTGTTCGCCGTCAGATACACCTTGCGCCCGCGCAGGTGGGCGTCGCGGCACGCCGCGCCCAAATCCTCGACGCCGAAATTGTCGGCATTGCGCCGCGCGTTGAAATCTCCCGCGCCCAAGTACACGGCATCCGCACCGGCGCCGATGGCCGCCTCGAACGCCTCGCGGTTGCCCGCTGGGGCGAGCAGTTCCGGTTTTCTCATCTACGCCTCTTGTCTCCAGTGACCCCGACGCTACAGAAGCGCCTGCGTGTCGGCCGTCTGACGCTGCTTGGCCTGATCGAGCTGAACGCGCACGGCCTCGTGCCCCGTACCGCCCGCCGTCGTGCGCCGCGCGACGACCTTGTCGACATCCACGGCATCCAGCGCATCGGCCTCAAAATGAGCATCGACATTCGCGAGCTCGTCAGCAGACAGCTCCTGCAGCGTCTTCCCCTGCTTCTCGCATTCCAGCACCAGCCTGCCGACGACGGCGTGCGCCTCGCGAAACGGCATGCCCTTGCCCACAAGATAGTCTGCCAGGTCCGTGGCCGCCATGAACCCGCCGTGAGCGCCCGTGCGCATCTGCTCGGCATTGACGCGCATGGTCCGAATCATGCCAGTCATGACGACCAGCGAATCGGAAAGCGTGTCGACGGCGTCGAACACGCCTTCTTTGTCCTCTTGCATGTCCTTGTTGTAGGCCAGCGGCAGCCCCTTCATCGTGGTGAGCAGCTGCACGAGGTCGCCGTAGACGCGCCCCGTCTTGCCGCGGATGAGCTCGGCGAAATCGGGGTTCTTCTTCTGCGGCATGATGCTCGAGCCCGTGGAATACGCGTCGGACAGCGTGATGAAGCGGAACTCGTCACTGCTCCAGTAGATGAGCTCTTCGCACAGGCGCGACAGGTGCATCATGGTAACCGAACAGGCATAGCTCAAGTCGAGCAGGAAGTCGCGGTCGCTCACTGCGTCCATGCTGTTCGCGCTCACTGCGGCAAAGCCCAGCTGCTCGGCCACGAAGTCGCGGTCGAGCGGATAGGTGGTACCGGCGAGGGCCGCAGAGCCCAAAGGCAAGACGTCTGCCGCATCGTGCGCCGCTTTCAGGCGCGTGAAATCGCGCGCGAACATCCAGTAATACGCCAGCATGTGATGGGAGAAGAGCACCGGCTGTGCCTTCTGCATGTGCGTGTAGCCGGGCATGACGACGCCGAACTCCCGTTCAGCCGTCTCGAGCAGCGCAGAGCGCAGGCCGAGCACCTGGTGCATGAGCCCGTCGGAAAGCTTCTTGGCATGCAGACGCGTGTCGGTGGCAACCTGATCGTTGCGGCTGCGGCCAGTGTGCAGGCGACCGCCGGCCTCCCCGATCATCTCGGTCAGGTTGCGCTCGATGGACATGTGGATGTCCTCGTCCTCGATTTCGAAATCGAACTCGTCGTTTTCGATCTGGGCCGCGATGGCGTCCAGCCCCGCCTCGATCTTCTCCACATCCTCTTGCGCGATGATGCCCTGCTTGCCCAGCATGGCCGCATGCGCCTTGGAGCCCGCGATGTCAGATTCCCACATACGGCAATCGACGGGCAGCGACGCCCCGAATTCCTGCGTGAACTCGGCGGGCGCGTCCTCGAAGCGACCACCCCACAGGGCGTCGTTCTCATGCTCTTGTTCGCTCATGATAAAAGACCTTTCGTATTGGAGCGGCACGCCCGTCCGGACGCGCCGTTTGCTCGACGTGCGTTTTCGCATAGCGCCAGTATGGCAAATGCCCGCGTGAAAGTCACAGGCGTTTGGCTACAATAGCGAAACGCCTACAGGGGAGGAACAATGAGCGAAGAGCGAAACGTCAAAGCAAACACGGGCTCTGCCAGCGGCAAGCGCGACAGCTTCCGCAGCAAGCGCGGGTTCATCTTGGCCTGCATCGGCTCGGCCGTCGGCATGGGCAACGTGTGGATGTTCCCCACGCGCATCTCCGAATACGGCGGCGCCACCTTCCTCATCCCCTACCTCATCTTCGTCGTGCTCATCTCGTCGACCGGCGTCATCGAGGAGATGTCGTTCGGACGCGCCATGCGCGGCGGCCCCATCAAGGCGTTCGGCAAGGTGTTCTCCTCACGCGGCGCGAGCGAGAAAATCGGCACGGTGCTCGGCGCGATTCCCGTGCTGAGCTCGCTTGCCATGGCCGTCGGCTATTCGGTCGTCGTGGGCTGGATCTTCATCTACACCTTCAATTCCTTCACGGGCGTCATGGCGCCCCTGGACAGCGTCGACGCGTTCGCCGCGCAGTTCGGCGCCATTTCCTCGGGCAACTTCCTGTGGCAGACCATCGGCATGGTCGTGACCATCGGCATCCTCGTGCTGGGCATCGGCAAGGGCATCGAGAAGGCCAACAAGGTCATGATTCCCCTGTTCTACGTGCTGTTCATCGGCCTTGCCATCTACGTGTTCACGCTGCCGGGCGCATCCGAAGGCTACAAGTACATCTTCCTGCTCGACCCGGCCGGCCTCGCCGATCCGCTCGTGTGGGTGTTCGCCTTGGGCCAGGCGTTCTTCTCGCTTTCCATCGCCGGCAACGGCACGCTCGTCTACGGCTCCTATCTTGAAGACGACGTCGACGTGCCCAACAGCGCCAAGTACGTGGGCGTCTTCTCCACCATCGCCGCCGTGCTCGCCGCGCTCGTCATCATCCCCGCCATGTCCAGCGCTGGCCAGCAGCTGACCGAAGGCGGTCCGGGCTTGCTCTTCATCTACCTGCCCAACCTCTTCGCCAACATGCCCGGCGGCGCCGTGTTCATGGCCGTGTTCTTCGTAGCGGTGCTCTTCGCCGGCGTGACCTCGCTCATCAACCTGTTCGAGGCGCCCATCGCCACCCTCCAGGAGCTCTTCGGCGCGTCGCGCACCGTGGCCTGCGCCATCATCGGCATCATCGGGCTCGTCGTCGGGCTGCTCATCCAGACCATCGTCAGCCAGTGGATGGACGTCTGCTCCATCTACTTCTGCCCCATCGGCGCGGCGCTGGCCGCCATCCTGTTCATGTGGTTCATGAAGAAGGACTGGGTGCTGGAGCAGATTAACAAGGGGCGCGCAAAGCCCCTCGGCGCCTGGTTCTACCCGCTCGTCAAATACGTGTTCCCCACTGCCACGCTGCTCGTGCTCATCTTGGGTTCCGCCTTGGGAGGCATCGGCTAGACGCTTGTCGCGCCGGCGCATCCCGCTTCTCGCGGGCGTTTAGCGCACCTTCCGGCAAAGCTCTCCGCTTCGCCGCCGTGCACTCCATCACGGTAAAGTTATAATGCGCGACTAACGTTTAGGGAAACGTCGCGCATTCGCGCTGCAGGGCAAGAGGAGAGTCATGAATTCTGGAGACGTGCTCGTCATCATCGCGATTCTGATCTATTTCATCGCGGTGCTCATCATCGGTTTCTCGTACACGAAACGGTCCAATTCCTCGTCGTCGGAATATTTCCTGGGCGGCCGTAAGATTGGCCCCTGGTTCACAGCGCTTTCGGCAGAGGCCTCGGACATGTCCGGCTACCTGCTCATGGGCCTGCCGGGCCTGGCCTACTTCACCGGTGCGGCGGACGCGGGCTGGACGGCCATCGGCCTGGCCATCGGCACGTACCTCAACTGGAAGTTCGTCGCGCGCCGCCTGCGCCGCTATTCCGAAAAGGCCGGGGACGCCATCACGCTGCCGGCGTTTTACAGCAACCGCTTCCACGACGACAAGAACATCATCAGCACCATCGCCGCCATCATCATCTTCGTGTTCTTCTGCGTCTACACCGGCAGCTGCTTCGTGACCTGCGGCAAGCTGTTCCACACGCTGTTCGGCATCGATTACTCGCTCATGATGGTGTTCGGCGCCATCATCGTGTTCCTCTACACCATGGTCGGCGGCTACCTCTCCGTCGTGGCAACTGACTTCCTGCAGGGCATGCTCATGATCTTCGCCCTCATCGTCGTCATCATCGGCTCCATCACCATGGCCGGCGGCCTGGACAACACCGTCGCGTTCCTCTCCGACATACCCGGTTACCTGAGCATGGTGACCAGCGCGACACCCGTACTCGACGCCAACGGAACACAGATGGTCGTCGAGCTGCAGCCGCTCTTCGGCGACCCGTCAAGCTTCAGCGCCATCGCCATCGTCTCCGCGCTGGCCTGGGGCCTGGGCTACTTCG
The DNA here is from genome assembly GCA_949283445.1 of uncultured Coriobacteriia bacterium. Next base: position 7,003 of record CASDTD010000066.1, read on the forward strand.
GCATGCCGCAGATTCTGGTCCGCTTCATGAGCATCCGCAGCGACAAGGAAATCAAGCAGTCCCGTATCATCGCCTGCGTGTGGGTCGTCATCTCCATGTTCTGCGCCATCATGATCGGTATCATCGGCCGCTACCTCATGCCCACCGAACTGCTCACGCAGTCTGCCGCCGAGAACATCTTCATCGTGCTCTCCCGCGTGATGCTGCCGGCGTTCTTCTGCGGCATCGTGGTTTCCGGCATCCTGGCCGCGTCGATGTCCTCCGCATCCGCGTACCTGCTCATCACCGGCTCTTCCATCGCGGAAAACATCTTCCGCGGCGTGTTCAAGAAAGAAGCGACCGACAACCAGGTGCTCATCGCCTCGCGCATCACGTTGGCATGCGTTCTGCTGTTCGGCATCGCCGTCGCATGGAACGAAGACTCCGTCATCTTCACCGTCGTGAGCTACGCCTGGGCAGGCCTGGGCGCGTCGTTCGGCCCGCTCACGCTCTTCTCGCTGTACTGGCGCCGCACGACCAAGCCGGCCGCTATCGCGGGCATGCTCACCGGCGGCATCACGGTCATCGTGTGGAGCAACTTCATCAAGCCCCTCGGCGGCATCTTCGGCGTCTACGAGCTGCTGCCGGCCTTCGTCTTGAGCTGCATCGTCATCGTCGTGGTCTCGCTCCTCACCAAAGAGCCGCCACAGGAGGTCTACGACGAGTTCGACCACTACATGGACGAGGAGACGCAGGAAGAGCGCGACCCCGACGTGATCTTGGACGGCGGCATCCCGCTGGAAAGCCCCAGCGACGCTGCGGCTCAGAAATTGCACGGCTAGCGTTTCTCGCGCACATAATCCAGCACAAAAAAAGGAGGCGGGTGCCATTGGCACCCGCCTCCTTTTTTGTGCACGTGATAGCTCCAGGCACGCTTGCGCGACAGCGAACCAGCAAGAAGGCACAGCCCCGCGCACGCCCCTACTGGCCGTACTTGCTGCTTTTGGCCGGCGTGGTTTTATAGTCCGACCTTGGCAGATAGCCCTTGATGTTTTCGTAGATGAGGTCTTGGTAGGCGCGTGCACCCGTCGGCTTGAGATGCGTCTTGTCATTCCACAGGTACTCGCTCATATGGTCTTTGACCGTCGAATACCAGTCGATGAGATGCACATTCGCGTACTTGCTGTCGAACGCGGCGAGCTGTTTGTTGTTGTAGCTCTCGAAGGTCTCGGGCACCTTGACGTTGACGACGAACAGCTCGTGTTCCTCGCCCACGGCTTTGTAGAGGTCTTCGAGCTGTCCATCGGCAATCTTGTGGTTGGAGAAGCACGCGAACACGACCACGTCGCCCACGCGGCCTTCTTCGGCGTATTCCTTGTAAACCTTGATGCCCTGCGAAGTTGCCCTGCCGACGTAGCTGTCGTTGAGCCCGTTGGGAAACTTGCTCTTGAACTCGTTGTTGCTGTCACCCGGCACCGAATCGCCAATGAGCAGCGGGTTGTGCATCTTGACCTTCTTCTGCTCCCCAGCCGACGCGCCTTGTGCCTTCTGTTCCGCCTTGCCTGACGTCGCCGCGTTCGAGCCCGACACTGCATCTGCCGGGATGGCAGCGTCCACGGCGCTGCCCGTGCTGTTGATAGCGCCTTCGGGAACCGTCGTCGCGTTCGGTGTGATGATGCACCCCACCGCAGCCGCGACGAGCACGACAACACAGGCACCGGTAGAGACAAGCAGTGAGGGCCGCCTGAGCCACGTGTTCACGCAAGACCCGAAGCCGCGTTCCCGCACCGCCGTCAGCGCCCGTCCGATTGCGCCATGGCGAATCGGGTCTTCGACGAACCGGTAGGAAAGCCCGGAAACGGCGAACGTGAGCGCGAACACGAGCAGGTAGATCCACCACGAATGTCCGCTGGCCGCTGGATCGAGGGGCGAAAGCAGTAGTATGAGCGGGTAATGCCACAGATACATGCCGTACGAACGCTTGCCCACCCACACGAGCGCTGCGCTGGAAAAGAAACGCGCGAGCAGGCCGTCGGGCATGACCAGCGCGACCATGAGAATGACCGTCAGCAACGAGGCCAGCACCAGCCCGCCGCGGTACATGAACGCCGAGGTGCCGTCGACGAGCACCATCATGACGATGATTGCCGCCAGCGCGATGGTCCCGATGACGTCGATGCCCTTCAAAAGGACGCTGCCCCTGTTCACCTTCCCGACAAACTCCGCACGTCGCGACGGCCACACGAACGCCAGAAGCGCGCCGGCAAGCAGCGAAAACGCGCGGGTGTCGGTGCCGTAATACACACGCGTCGGGTCAGCACCGGGATTGAAGAGAAACGCCATCCACGCGGCAGAGACAATGGCCAAAGCAAGGCAGACAAGCCCGATGGCCTTGCGCCTGCGGCCGAACACCCGGTACAGCAACAGAAGCACCAAAGGCCAGACAAGGTAGAACTGCTCCTCTATGGCAAGCGACCAGAAATGCGTCAGAGGCGACGGGTCGCCCAGATTCTCGAAATAGGAAAGGTCGCGGAACACGTACCACCAGTTCTGGAACCAGAACAGCGACGCGGGGATGTCGGGGCGCATCTTGGTGAGCAGCGGATGGTTGAACAGAGCGCAAAGCAGCGCCACGACGACGATGACCACGACGATGGCGGGAAACAGCCTTCTGACGCGCCTGAGCCAGAAGTTCTTGAGGTCGAGCTTGCCCGTGCGCTCGATTTCATCGACAAGGATGCCGGTGATTAAATACCCCGACAGCACGAAGAACAGCGTGACGCCGAGCAAGCCGCCTTGTGCCCAGCCTGCGCCGAGGTGATAGAAAATGACGGCGATGACCGCCAGCGCGCGCAAGCCATCGAGCGCGGGGATATAGCGCGCCTTCTTCTGTTTCCCTCTTGCTTCCGCATGCACACGAGCGCCCTGGTCATGACCTGAACGCACATCGCGCGGCTGCCAACCCTGCGGCGTGCGACGACGAACTTGCGGGCTGGTACCAGCGCGCCTTGCGGAGTCTTGCTGTGTTTCCCTCATCGTTTTCCTTCCACAAAGCAAAAACGAATCTAGCGCCGCAGCAACGCAAAATCAACCCTCGCCGTCCTTAAGATTCCGTTGTGAATTGCGTTATTCCGCCAACGAAAGAAGGACGTGGGCCGAAGGAACGCACGCGGGAAACAAAAGCGACCCGGAGACTTGCCCCTGGGTCGCTTTGTAGATTACGCAAGCGGTCAGGTCGAGCTGTAGAAACGCCCGACCAGGCACCAGCTAGGTTTACTTGTCGCCCTGCAGGCGCTGACGTGCCCACACACGGGTCGGCAGGCCGTGGATATCGATAAAGCCCTTCGCGGAGTCGCGGTCGAAGGTGTCGCCCTCGTCGTAGGTGGCGAGGTTGAAGTCGTAGAGCGAATGCTCGCTGCGACGGCCAACCGTCACGCAGGAGCCCTTGTAGAAGCGCAGGCGCACATCGCCCGTGAGCACCTCCTGCGTCGTGGCGCAGAAGCCATCCAGGGCTTCCTTGAGCGGCGAGTACCACTGTCCGTTGTAGACGAGGTCGGCCCACTTCTGCTCGATGATCGGCTTGAAGTGCAGCACCTCACGCTCCAGGCACAAATCCTCCAGAGCCTTGTGAGCGTGGATGATGGCCAACGCGCCCGGCACTTCATAGCACTCGCGCGACTTCAGGCCGACGAGGCGGTTCTCGATCATGTCGACACGGCCGTAACCGTTGCGGCCGGCAATCTCGTTCATCTTCAGGATGATCTGATGGAAAGTCATCTCCTCGCCGTCGAGCGCGCAGGGAATGCCCTTGTCGAAGCTGATGACGACCACATCGCCTTCCGCCGGCGCCTCGTAGCTGGACTTGGTGAGCGTGTAGATGTCCTCGGGCGGCTCGGCCCAGGGGTCTTCCAGCACGCCGCACTCGATGGCGCGGCCCCACAGATTGTCGTCGATGGAGTACGGGGAATCCTTGGTCGTGGGAACCGGCACGCCATGCTCTTCGGCCCAGGCCATCTCCTGCGGACGCGTGTGCAGGTCCCACTCGCGCACCGGGGCGATGATCTGCAGGTCGGGGTCGAGCGACTGAACGGCCAGCTCGAAGCGCACCTGGTCGTTGCCCTTGCCTGTGCAGCCGTGCGCCACGTACTTCGCGCCGTACTGGTGCGCGATGTCCACGAGGTGCTTGGCGATGACGGGACGCGACAGGCAGCTCACCATCGGGTACTTGTTCTCGTACATGCAGTTGGCGGCAAGCGCCTTGGAGAGGAAGTCGTTCACGTACTCCTCGCGCATGTCGATGGCCAGCGATTCGATGGCGCCGACCGTGAGCGCCTTCTGGCGCACGTACTCGAGGTCCTGGCGTTCCTGCCCGACGTCGCCCACCATCGCGATGACGTCGAGGTCCTTCTCCTCCATAAGCCACTTGATGCACACCGACGTGTCCAAGCCGCCGGAGTATGCGAGCACAACCCTGTCTTTTGCCATGTTCGTTCCTTTCCTATCGCACGGCGCCGATGGCAGGCACCGTCTTGCTGCTTTCTATTTGCCCAAGAGCAACTTGTCGATGCCCTCTTGAAACCCTTTTGCCGCCACCTCGTCGGCGCCGATGACGAGAATGGTGTCGTCACCGGCAATGGACCCGAGCACGCCGTCGGGGCGCGCGGCGTCTATGGCGGCCGCCACGCTCGGCGCGGACCCCGGCTCGGTAATCACGACGAGCTGGTTTGCCGCCCGGCGCGTCTCGACGACCGCCGTCGAGACCAGCGACCGGAAGCGCTCGTCCTCGGCCAGAACATACGTCCCATCACCGCCTTTGCGCAAGTCGAGGTCGGCGATATCGCGCGAGACCGTGGCCTGCGCGACGTCGAAACCCTGACCGCGCAGGGCGTCGACGAGCTGCCCCTGCGTGCGGATCTGGCCGTTTCGCACCAGCGCTCTGATAGCCTGCTGCCTGCTCGCCCGTGTCAAGGCCATGCTTCTTACGCCCTTTCCATGAGAAGCGAGAGCAACGCCTTTTGCGCATGCAGGCGGTTTTCCGCCTCGTCGAAGATGACCGAAGCCGGGCCGTCCATGACCTCGTCGGTAACTTCCTCGCCGCGATGCGCCGGCAGGCAGTGCATGAACAGCGCCTTTGCGTCGGCCAGCTGCATGAGCGCCTCGTTCACCTGGAAGTCCTCGAATGCCGCGACGCGCATGTCATGCTCTTCCTCGTCGCCCATGGACGTCCACGTGTCCGTGAGAACCACGTCCGCGCCCGCGACGGCGGCAGCCGCGTCGTTCACGATTTCGATGGTAGCGCCGGTCTTTGCCGCCACCTGCTCGCATTCGGCCACGACGCTGGCGGCGGGCATCAAGTCTGCTGGGCAGCCGATCTTCACGTGCATACCGGCCAAAGCGCCCAGCTCGAGATAGGTGTTCGCCATGTTGTTGCCATCGCCCACATAGGCAAGCACGAGCCCGGAAAGCGCGCCTTTGTGCTCGCGGATGGTGAGCGCGTCTGCCAGCCCCTGGCAGGGATGAAACTCGTCGGTGAG
>CASDTD010000067.1 GCA_949283445.1 uncultured Coriobacteriia bacterium
CGTGGGTGCGATGGTGCCGATGCAGCCGCGCAGCTGGCCGCGCTCGTGGATAGAGACGAAAGCACCGGCGCGCTGCCGCAGCATCTCGTCAGGCAATCTGTCGGGGCGCTCGATAGCGCGCCCGGTGTGTACGTAGCCCTCTACGCTTGCCCGCGCGAGCGCGACATAGGGGTCGACGTCATCATCGTCATCGGCGGTTGCCTTGTCAGCGCCTTCGATTTCGAATGCGGCCATACCGTAGCCGACGCCGAAGGGGCCTTCGTAGCTTAGAAGCTCGTTTGTGTGCGCGGTGTTCTCGAGTGCACCCGCCATGATCTGCCACGAGCGCACGCCGCATTCGGCTGCCGCCTCGCATAAATCTTCGCCAAGGTCGAAGAGCTTGCCGAGTTTGCCGCTTTCGAATACGTCGCACAGCTGCGCGTCGAGCTCAGGCCCTTCGGGCGCGAAGCCATAGGGACCGTCTTCCTTGAGCTTGTGGGACATGTCGCCGCTTGCCACGAAAACGACCTTACGTCCGGTCTGCTCGACGGCGCGCTCGATTGCTTGTCCGAACATGCGGTGCACGGCGGGCGGGAAGCCGGAAAGCCCGATGCGCACGAGCTGGTAATCGAGCTCGATGTTCGCCTCTTCGTATGCTCGTTCGACGAACCACAAGGGAATGAACGTGGCGTGGTCCATCTCCCGGTCGCGCCAGGAGCTGGGTGCGGTCATGATTCCCGCTTCGTCTGCCGCGCGTGCTATCGCTTTGGCAAGCTCGGTGTCGATGGTTGCCGCGACCTTCGTTTGCGGCGCCCGAAACGCTTCCATGCTGCCTTTGAGCGTCTTTTCGGTGGTGATGTGGAAGGCATCGCGGTAGAGCGGGGCATGGGGCGAGGTCACGATGATGGTTGCGGGCCGGTGAGCCACGATGCGGCGCGCGATTTCCCGGTATGCGTCGATGGTGTTCTGTATTCCGTGCTCTTGTCCGCGTCCAACGGTGGGGATGATGAGCGGTGGATGGCAGACAGCGTATGCGGCGACGATTGACATGGACAAGCCTCCCGTCTTCACGAGTTTCGTGTGCGCTTTCAGTGTAGCAGCTACGGTGCGTGATGGCGCCGAATGCCCGGGGGACTTATCGTGCGGGCGAGAGCTTGGTACGTTTACGAACTGCCTATCTGCTGCGGTACGCTAGAATGCCGGCCATGGACTTCGCGCGCATCAAATCATTCATCAGCAAAAACGCCGTCACTGTCATCGCGGCGCTCGCTGCTGTAGTGAGTATGCTCTTTGTGTCGCCCGATGTGACGTATCTTTCGTATTTCGATATGCGGACCTTGGCCTGCTTGTTCTGTCTGCTTGCCATCGTGCAGGCGTTTCGTGGCATCGGCGCGTTCAACGTGCTCGCGCGGGCTATCATCCAGCGCTTCAAGACGTTGCGCGGCGTGGTAATCGCGCTTGTCGTGCTCACCTTGGTTGCTTCGCCGTTCATCACCAACGACATGGCGCTCATCATGTTTCTGCCCCTTTCGGCGCTCGTGCTGCTTTCCTCGCATAACGAACGCATGCTGCCCTTCACCTTCACGATGCAGGCGCTTGCGGCTAACCTCGGCGGCATGCTCCTGCCTTTCGGCAACCCGCAGAACATCTTTCTCAACTCGCATTTTGGGATATCGTTTCCCGACTTCATTTTTACGATGGCTCCCTCGTGGGCTGCGTCGGTCCTGCTCGTCATCGTATGCTGCATCATCGGCGTGAAATCTGTTCCCGTGGAGGTTCCTCGTGACAGCGCCAACGATCGGATACGACTGCCGCGCAAACGCGTCGCGTTGTATCTGCTGTTGTTCGTCATAGCGTTGTGCATGGTGTTTCGCGTCGTGCATCCTGTCGTCGGGGCCGTCGTCATTGCTGCTGCACTGGTCTTCGTGGATAGGAGCGTGTTCAAGCGTGTGGACTACGGCCTGCTGCTGACCTTCGTGTTCTTCTTCATTTTCTCTGGGAATATGGCGCGCATTCCCGGTATCCAGGAATTCCTCACGGCTCTCATGGGCGAGCATGCGCTTTTGACCAGCGCGTTGACGAGCCAAATCATCAGCAACGTTCCCGCCGCAATCTTGCTGGCACCGTTCACGGACGTGTATCAAGGGCTGCTCATCGGCGTCAACATCGGCGGAGCTGGCACGCTTGTGGCGTCGCTTGCGAGCCTCATTGCCTTCAATCAGTTCCGCAATGTCAAAAGCGAGTTCGGGCACATCGACAGCGTCGCCAAGCTCACGAACGCACGCTACGTCGGGCTGTTCAGCCTCTACAACTTCGCGTTCCTGCTTGTGCTCGTCGTGCTGTGCTTGTTCTGAGTAACGCTCGTCTTTATGCGTCTGCTGCAAGATGTGCGCCTGTCGTCGCGTCACACGTTTGCAGAGGGGCTGCCTCAGTGCCCACGCTGACCTGCTGTTAAGCATGTATAGAATGAAATCCATACATTTGTAATGTTCATCTGTTTCTGGTATAAACAGCGAGTTTACAGATATTTCAAATTCGCACGTCAAACCATGTAAATGGGGGCTGAAATGAAGCTTATCCGCACGCGCCTCATAGCGTCTGCTGCGATTTCTCTTGCGCTTGTTGCTTCTTTGGGAGCTGCTCCTCTGCAGGCGGGTGCAGCAGGGGAGGGCTCTGACGCATTTTCCAATTTCGTCACGCCGAGCATCTCTCCTGCTGGAACGACGATCAATCTGTTCAACTACGACACCACGAACAACAACGGCACAGACAATGATAAAGGCATCAACGCCGGCCACCAGCTTCATTTCCATACGGGGAATGCTACATCTGGACCGGCTTCGTGGACGACGATGAACACGTGGACAGGTGAGAGAGGTGGCCCTCGTCAAGGGATCGTTCAAGACACGCTTGTCGACGGCTATCCGGAAATCAAAGCGCAAACCGATCCTGGCGCCGATGGCCACGGGACGCATCAGATCAGGCAGGAGTCGCTTGGCTACCTGTTCAACTAGTACGACCAGGGCACGCCGGGCGCAAACCGCGTCGAGGGAAAGACGACGTACCTCGATGTCCAGAACCTTCTCCAGCTCGATGACGATGGCTATTACTACTACAACGCCGCATATAACGGGAAAAGCTGGGACGACGGTCCTTCGCAGGGCTATGCGTCTGCAAACTACGCTTCGTTCGACCCAGATACCAATGCTTTCACGCTGTATGACAAAGGTGCAGTGAAACCTGTCGGCACCACTTCGTCCTACGGCCAGTTCTTCCCGTTCAACGATGCATCTGAAGTGTTCGAGCAGAGAAACGGCAAGCTCGTCCAGAAAGACATTACCTCTGCCAGTACGCAGCTTGACCATTACTTCGGCGCGTCGATGATCTCGCGCTTTGTCCAGCCGCAAGATGGCAGGGTCGCATCGACGGGTAAGCCCATGACCTATCAGTTTTCCGGCGATGATGACGTGTGGGTCTATATCGACGGCGTGCTCGTCGGCGATTTGGGCGGTATTCACGACAGATGCACATTCACCATCGATTTCAGCACGGGCAAGGTCGTCGTTTACGACTCCAGGGGCAACGTGGTCCAGAATACGACGTTGAAGAGCCTGTATGAGAGCGCCGGCCGAGTGGACAGCACATCGTGGAACAGCGACACCTTCGCAGACAACACCTACCACACGCTTAACTTCTTCTACCTGGAACGCGGCGGCAACGACTCTAACATGAGTCTGCGCTTCAATCTGGTCACTACACCGGTGAGCTCTATCATCAAGACCGACCAGAGCGGAAACCCTGTCCAGGGCGCCGAATATCAGCTGTTTGCTGCAGACGCCGACTACGACAAGATCGGCAATACGCCTATCTATACGGGCACAACCGACCAGAACGGTCATCTCGACTTCATCGACTCCGAGGGCTTTCCCATCAGCCTGTCGAAGATCGACGAAGAGTACGATTATCTGATCTTGCACGAAAAGACCACGCCTGCGGGTTATCGCTCGGGTCCCGATATCCACCTTCGTTTCGAGGACGGCCTGCTGCTTGCCACGAACGTCTGGGAGACAGGGTCCTATTCGCAGACGGGATTACGTATCGAATATCCCCAAAATGGCCTTGAAGACGCTGCTGGCACAACCTATCCAGATGACGGTGAGGGTACTAACTTCGCTGTCGTCTTGAAACGCGATGGCGAGAACGGGACGGTCGATACGGCGCAGCCTGTGGGCGGCAGCGTGCTCGGCGGCTGGTTCGTGTACGAGGCCACTATGGAGAATGTCATCAAAGCCGCGCAGTCGAACCCTTGCGTCTATGAGCCCAGCTCGAGCGGCGCCTATTACGCGGAGATTGCCGATACGCCCGGCGACATCACGAAATACCGCTATATCGGAGGCGTGGTGAACGAGGACTGGGAATACGTCGTGGCGACCTACCATACCTCGGCAAGTTCCCTGGCAGGCGCGACACCCGAGAACACGGTGCGTCTCGAGGAGGACGAGAGAAATCTCATGAACCGCGTCTTCTTCGCCACCTTGTACACGTCCAACGTCAAGAACAAGCTCCTCGTCGAGAAGATGGACGATAAGGGAGCCCTTCTGGACGGCGCCACGTTCGGCCTCTACAAGGCGGAGGACGTGAACGTGGGAACGGACGGCCGGGCGACGGTGAAAGAGGGAGCTGAACCTGTCGACACGGCAACTACGGCAACCGTCACAGACGATCTGGGCGAAGTCGTCACGGGCGTGGGATTGGCGACGTTTCCCACTGAAGGTAAGCTGCTCTACGACGGGAAGTACTACCTCATCGAGACGGAGGCTCCCGAACATTACCGCGCAAACGCCACTGCGGTTCCCGTATTGGTCGACAATACGGGTGTCTATGCCGACGCGGGTCGGATGAACGACGGCGTGGTCGTGTACCGCGGCGTGGGGCGAGTTGTGTCGCCGGTTGCCCAGTTTGCCGTCGACGACGATGTCGATGCCACGTTGCACGACATCAAGGAGGATATCCAGACGACGCAAGATGACCTGTTCGCCAGGACTCCAGACAGTGCGCAGTGGAGCACGCCGACAGAGGAGATGACGCAGGACACACCGACCGAGATTCACTTGCATTATGCGGATGACCCGTCTGACAACGCCATTGTCGATTACGTTCCCCAGGAACCAGGAGGAAAGATCGGCCTCCGCACTGATGAGGGTTGGTCGAAGATCGGCATCTACCAGTGCCTCGAGCATAACCACAGCGAGCTGACCGACTACAAGCAGGACATCGGTGATGTCAACTTGGTGCACTCCTATTCTGGTTCCGTCGCGGTGGGTATTACCGACCAGCGCACGGGCACGCTCTCGGTGGAAAAGAAGATCGCGGTTCCCGAAGGCTCGAGTCTTACCCCCGACGCGGAACGCGAGTTCGAGTACACGCTCACGCTGAACTACGCTGATGGAAAACCGTATGCCTGCCGTGAGCTTGCCTGCGCGCTTTCGAACAAGACGCCACAGCAGGGTACGGCATCTGAGAACAAGTCCTTGACCACCAATGCCCAGGGTATGTGCACTTTCAAGCTGAAAGCAGGGCAGACGCTCGAGATCGACGACATCGATGCCGATTGCACGTACACGCTGACGGAGAAAGGCGTCGCGCCATATACACCCAGCTGGGAGAAGACGACTGCCGAAGTCGGTAAAGACGCGGTGCAGGAGACGGGAGCGGCTGCCAAAGGCGCCGATGCGGCGGTTGGCGGCACCATCGTCCACGGTGACAGCAGCGTCGTGTACTCGAATGCCTACGAAGTCTCTCCTGTGACGGCGGAGATTTCCGTTGCCAAGACGCTCGACGGACGTGCCGGCCTTGCCGACGAAAGCTATTCGTTTACGGCGACGACGGCAGACGAGCAGACGGCAAACGCGCTGAAGGTGGGTAAGGTCGCGTTCGAAGACGGCGATTCTACAGCGTCCGTTTCCATGACAGATGCTGCCGAGAACGTGTCGGTTACGGGCACATTCAAGACGCTCACGTTTACCGATGCAGGCACGTTCGCGTTCGAGGTGGTAGAAGATGTTCCCGGCAATGCCGTCAACGATACAGTAGATGATGGCAAGACCTCGTATGAGGACGCTTCGGCTGAAGAGAGGGCGAAGCCCGGCTGGCGTCTGGATGGCGTCACTTACGATACGCACGTTTCCAAGGTGACGTTCGAGGTGACCGATGACAAGAACGGTGCCCTGCAAAAAGCCAAGACGGTCTACGACAACGAGTCAGCCAGCACAGATGTAGATCGCAATACAAAGGACGCTGTCGCATACACCAACGTCTACGAAACCGACGGCGTCGAACTGGGCGCAACAGGTGCTGGTGTTTCGATCGTCAAGAAGATGACGGGTCGCCCCATCGGGGCAGGTGATTTCGCGTTCGCCGTCACGCCTACTACGCCCGCCGCGAAAGCTGTGCTGAGCGAAGAGGGCTCTACGTTTACGACAACGGGCGCCTCGCTTGTGGGCAACGTGGCAACAGAAACGATCCCTGGCATTTTCGTTCACACGTTCACTTCCGAAGACATCGGTAAAGAGTATGCGTTCACCGTCCAGGAAATCGCCGGAGACGACGATAACGTAAGCTACGACGAGAGCGTTTGCCAGGTTGAACTCAAGGTTCGCAATGCAGGGAAGGGCGTGCTCGCGGTAGACGTGCTCGTTGATGGCGAGAAGAAGGCGACGTATCATTCCGACGGCTCGGGTTCTGCAGATTCCGTCGAGCTCGTGTTCGAGAACAGCTACGACACCGACACGGTAACGGTCGGCGGCGCAGGCGCAGATGTGGTCATCAACGCCAAGAAAGTGCTGGAAAACGCTCAGCTTGAAGGCGGGGATTTTACCTTCGAGTTGCGCAACGCAAAAGATCCCGAGGGTGCCGAGCCGCTGCTGACGACGCAAAACGATTCCGATGGCATTATCACGTTCGGCAAGATTAGCTACGATATCGAGAAACTGAACGAGGATGCGCAAGACAACCTTGCGAGCAAAGATGTCGTCGACGGCAAGACGGTCTACAGCTACCAGTACGTTGTTTCCGAGAAAACAGATGACCTGCCTGCGTGTGTGACGGCCGAAACGAAACCGTTCGAGGTCAACGTCAAGATCACCGATAACGGCGACGGAACCTTGTCGGCTGCAGCCGATTGCGAGGGCAAGACATTCGAGTTCGTCAACAGCTACGGCAAAGACGGTGTGGCAGAGCTTCCCATCACTGGCTTGAAGGTGCTCGATGATGGCGGATTTGCCAACGCTCCGTCCGTGGAAGACATCGAAGGTAAATACAGCTTCGAGCTTTCCGCAGTCGATGGTGCGCCGATGACGGGCTTGCAGACTTCCGCGACTAACGATGGGCAGGGCTCTATCGACTTCGGGAGTGTTTCCTACACGATGGGCGACGTCGACGGCGCCAAGCAGCTTGTTGAAAACGCCGATGGCTCCCGAACAGCGACCTTCACTTACGAAGTCGTGGAGAAGGGGTCTTTCCCCGGCGTCGAAAACGATGGGGCGGCTTCTAAAGGCAAAACATTCGATGTAGTCGTGACCGATGATGGAAACGGTGTGCTTTCTGCACGTCTCGCAAATGGTGACCTGGCCTTCTCGTTTACCAACGTCTATAAGGTAAAGCCGTTGCCGTCATCGCCGACAGATGCATCGCTTGCGGTTAGCAAGTCGCTCGAGGGCAAAGCTCTTGCCGATGGGGAGTTCACGTTCCAGCTGACCGACGGCGACGGGAAAGTTGTCTCTACGGGCACAAACGATGCGGATGGCGTCGTCACCATGAAACCCGTGACGTTCGATACAGCGGGAATCTTTTCGTACACGCTTTCTGAAGTCGACAAGCATGCAGGTGGCATCACGTACGATAAGACGCTGTACCGCGTCACCGCGCAGGTCGACGATAGCGGAGACGGGACGCTCACGGCTTCTTGGTCGCTGACAGATACCGAAGGCAATCCCGTGGAAAATGCGGAGTTTGCGAACAGTTATGAAGCGAAGCCCGCGCATGCGGTTATCCGCGCTCACAAGACGCTCGAGGGAGCCGACCTTCACGATGGGCAGTTCACGTTCGAGTTGACCGCAGTTGACGGTGCCCCATTGCCGGATAACACGGGAGCCTCGAATGGGGAGGACGGGCAGATCGCGTTCGACGCGATATCGTTCGATAAGCCAGGTACCTATGTCTACAAGATGCATGAGGTAGACGATGGCCAAGCTGGCATCGCCTACGATACGAGCGTCCATGAGGTTACCGTCACGGTTTCCGATGCGGGTACGGGCGCTCTTGCCGCCGAAGTCTCCTATCAGGGCGGCGAAGAGCCCGAGTTCGTGAACGCGGACACGAAGTCAGGCGCTGTTGTCGACAATAGTGGCGATGCATTCGGAGATGGCGGTGCCGCGACGAGTACGGGCGATGCGGCAGGCATTGGTGTACCAATTGCGCTCGCGGCTGTTCTTGCGACCGTTGCCGCGTTCATCCACAGGTTGCGTCGGCGCGCAGAGTAGCAGGGATGTAATTGGCAAGGCCGTAATCGTGTGGTACGCCGATGCGATTACGGCCAGATATCTACGGAAGTGTGACTCTGCGACAAGAACCTCTGCTCATTGCTTGCAGACGTGTGGTTTAACGACATGGTTGCACCATGATTTCAGCAAACGTGTGGGCAGACGACGTATTTGTGGCTTGAAAACTGTAGAAGTGTGACCTGGCGACATTTTGGCCCCTCTCAAGGCCTTTAAATGTCGTCACGTCACACTTCTGCGATCAGCGATTGGCGATATCGGTCGTCACGTCACACTTCTGCGCTTGACAGTAGGTAATATCCGTCGTCACGTCACACCTTTGCGATCAGCGATTGGCGATATCGGTCGTCAGGTCACACGTTTGCGCATTGAGGGCGACTCGACTGTCGTCGACTCACTCGTTTATGTTCGAGCTGCAGTGGTGGAGCCGTCTCTTTAGCTGTCTCGTTCGCTATTTGCTGCTTTGCGTTTGTCGCTTGCCGGCGAAATGACGATCCACGCCACGACAGCTACCAGCAAGATGAACTGGTACAGGCAGAACGGGATAATCGACACGCTCGTGATGCCGGCAAGGCTGGATGCGACGAGCAGCTGTGCGCCGTAGGGAATGATGCCCTGGGCGATGCAGCTGAAGATTTCGATGAGGCTCGCCGTGCGTTTGGGCTGGATGACATAGTCTTCGCTGATGTTTTTCGCAATTGGACCGGCGACGACGATGGCGACGGTGTTGTTCGCCGTCGCGATGTCCATGAGGCCGGTGAGAAGGCCGACGCCGAACATGCCGCCACGCAGGCCCTTGAAATGGCTCTTGATGAACTTGAGCACTGCGGCGAAACCGCCGTATTCGCGCACGAGTGCGCTGATGGAGGCGACCAAGATGGTCACGATCATCGTCTCGAACATGCCGGAAGTGCCCTCGCCCATGGAGGAGAACGCCGTGGCGAAATCAAGCGAGCCAGTGAAAGCTCCGACGATGGCGAACAGGATGATGCCCGCTCCCAGCACGATGAAGCCGTTGATGCCGC
>CASDTD010000068.1 GCA_949283445.1 uncultured Coriobacteriia bacterium
CATCGCATGGCCCATGTGCAGAATGCCCGTCACGTTGGGCGGCGGGATGACGACGGTGCGGTCTCCCTTGCCGCAGCCTTTCGAGCGGCCGTAATACTTGCCGTCGAGCCATTTGCTCAAGATGCGCTCCTCCACGGCAGCGGCATCGTAGTTCTTGGGCATTTCTGACATGAGCTTTCCTTTACGCGAGACCAGATAAAACAAAACAGCTGCGACCCTCGAGAAAAGAGCCGCAGCTGCAATTAAACCACTTTTTGCTAGGCGCTACGCCGCGCGTTGCCCCCACGGCGGATAAGCGTGGGCTCCGTCCCGTTCACGACGCAATCCTCGGTGATGACGACCTCTTCGATGTCGTCGGAGCTGGGAAGCTCGTACATCGTGTCCTGCAGAATGTTCTCGCAAATGGAGCGCAATCCACGCGCGCCGGTGCCGCGGTCGATGGCCTGGCGGGCGATGGCGCGCAACGCAGCGTCCTCGAACACGAGACGGGCATCGTCGAAGCTGAACATGCGCTGGTACTGCTTGACCAGGGCGTTTTTCGGCTCGGTCAGGATGCGCACTAGGTCGTCTTCGTTCAGGTCCTGCACCGAAGAGATGACCGGGATACGGCCCACGAATTCGGGGATGAGACCGAAGGTGTTCAAGTCTTCGGGCAGCACCTGCGCGAGTAAGTCGGCAGATTCCATCTTGTGCGATTCCGAAACCTCGGCGTTGAAGCCGACGCCACGCTTGCCGATGCGCTCGCCGATAATCTTGTCCAAGCCCACGAACGCGCCACCCAGGATGAACAGGATGTTCGTCGTGTTGATGTGGATGAGCTCCTGTTGCGGGTGCTTGCGCCCGCCTGCGGGCGGCACGGCGGCATCGGTGCCTTCGACGATCTTCAGCAGGGCCTGCTGCACGCCTTCGCCGGACACATCGCGCGTGATGGAGAGGTTTTCCGCCTTGCGCGCAATCTTGTCAATCTCGTCGATGTAGATGATGCCGATCTGCGCACGGTCGATGTCGTTGTCGGCAGCCGTGATGAGCTTGAGCAGGATGTTCTCGACATCCTCGCCCACATAGCCCGCCTCGGTCAGGGCCGTGGCGTCCGCGATGGCAAACGGCACGTCCAAGATGCGCGCGAGCGTCTGCGCCAGCAGCGTCTTGCCACAGCCCGTGGGGCCCAGCAGCAAGATGTTGCTCTTGGCAAGCTCGACGTCGCCATCGGAGGTGTCGAGCCCCAAAGCAACGCGCTTGTAGTGGTTGTAGACGGCCACGGAAAGCGACTTGCGCGCCGCCTCCTGGCCGATGACGTACTGGGACAGCTCCTCGTTGATCTGGGCAGGCGTGGGCAGCGTCTCGAGCGAGATGAGCCCTTCGGTCCTGCCCGTGGCAACGGGAAGCCCCTCTTCTACCTCGGCACCCTCTTCTTCGATGATGCCGTTGCAAATCTTCACGCATTCGTTGCAGATATACACGCCATCGCCGGCGATGAGCTTGTCCACTTCGTTTTGCGTCTTGCCGCAAAACGAGCAGCGCAGCACGCCGTCGAATCCACGTGGGATATCAGCCATAATCCGTCCTATCGTGTGTTCGTCTACGCCTTTTCGGAGGCGACTTCGGCACGGGACTTGATGACGTCGTCGACCAAGCCGTAGGCCTTCGCCTCAAGCGCGGACATGAAGTTGTCTTTCTCGGTATCTTCCTGGATCTTCTCGACCGGCTGGCCGGTGTGAGCAGCGAGAATCTCGTTCAACTGCTTGCGCGTCTTCAGAATCTCGTCGGCCATGATCTGGATATCGGTCTGCTTGCCCTGCGCGCCACCAGAAGGCTGGTGGATCATGATGCGCGAGTTGGGAAGCGCCAGACGCTTGCCCGGCGTGCCAGCGGACAGCAGCACGGCGGCCATGGAGGCGCACATGCCGATGCAGATGGTGCTCACGTCGGGCTTGATGAACTGCATGGTGTCGTAAATGGCCAGACCAGCCGTGACCGAGCCACCCGGCGAGTTGATGTAGAACGAGATGTCCTTGTCAGGGTCAACGCTTTCCAGGTGCAGCAACTGCGCCACGACGACGTTAGCCGATGCGTCCGTGACCTCTTCGCCCAGGAAGACGACGCGGTCGTTGAGCAAGCGCGAGTAAATGTCGAAGCTGCGCTCACCCCGCGGCGACTGTTCGATGACGTAGGGAATCAGCGGGTCTTGAATTGGTAGATAAGCCATACCAGCCTTCTTTCACATGCACATACGGTCTTTTACAGATCCCGGCACGCGGCTCTATTCGGCCGCATCCTCCTTGGTCTGCTCGCCAGCGTCGACGATGGTGACGACCGCGTTGTCGACCAGCCACTGGGTGGCCTTCTGACGGCGCAGCGCCTCGCGGATAACCGACATGCGGCCAGCCTCTTCCCAAGACTTGCGCGTGGCAGCCGGGTCTTCCGCGAAGGAGAACTCCTTGTCGACGTCCTCTTCCGTGACCTCCAGGCCAAGCTCATTGAATAGCGCGTCGAGCGCGAGGCTCTGCTCGGCGTCTTCCTTGGCCTGCACATCGAGGTCCTTCTGGAAGTCGTCGGCCGTGATGCCCTGCTGGTTCAGGAACTGGTCGAACGTGACGCCCTGACGGTTGAGCTGGTTGAAGAAGTCACGCAGGATGTCCTCGCGCGAGAAGTTGACGTACTCATCGGAAACCTCGCCCTCAATGCGTGCGGCGAGCTTCTCGACGCACAGGCGCTCCTTGTAACCGGGAAGCTGATTCTTCTTCTGGCTCGTGATCTCCTCGCGAATCTCGTCACGGAGCTTGCCGAGAGAATCGAAGCCAACCTGCTCGGCGAACGCATCGTCGAGCTCCGGCGCCTTGCGCACGCGCACGGCGTTGACCGTAGCCACGACATGCACAGGCTTGCCCTCGAGGTAGGCGTAGTCATCGTCGTCTTCGATGGTGACGTCGAACTCCTTGGTTTCCTCGGCCTTCATGCCGACGAGCTGGTCGGTGATGCAGGCGGGAAGCAGGCCGGCGTCGAGCTCGATGAGGCGGTTGGTGCTGTTCAGGCCCTCGACGTCTTTACCGTCGACGGTGGACTTGAGGTCTGCCATGACATAGTCGCCGTGCTCGGCTGCGCGGTCGACATCCTCGAAGTTGTAGTAGTACTCCTGCAGGGCGGCCAGCTGCGCGTCGACTTCCGCGTCGGTGGCCTCCTCGGACGGCATCTCGATTTCGACCGGCTCGTACGAGCTCAGCTCGACGACGGGCTTGACCGTGCCGTAGAAGGAGAACGTGTAGCCCTCGCCGTCTTTCACGCTGGAAAGTTCCTCATCGCCGAACTCGGGGTCGGAGATGAACACAACGTCTTGCTGGTCGGTAGCCAGCGGAGCGACCTCGTTAACCATGTCAGAGGTGATCTGCGCGTAGATGTAATCATGGCCACCGAAGTTCTGCTCGAGAACCTTGCGCGGCGCCTTGCCGGGGCGGAAACCCGGAATGCGGTTCTTGGCGAGGTCCTTGAAGAAGGCATCGACATGCTTCTTGACCTCTTCGGCGCTCATCTCGACCGTGACCTGGGTCTTGCCATCGTCTTCGCGAATGCTAGTTGCGACTTCCAACGTTCCTCCAAAATCATCGCCCACTCCACGCAGGCTAACTTCCTAACGCACGAGTGCGTTCTCCACATTGCTGGTGCGGGCGAAAGGACTCGAACCTTCACGGGTTGCCCCACTGGAACCTAAATCCAGCGCGTCTGCCAGTTCCGCCACGCCCGCATGCGCACGTATACCAACTATAAACAGGCGCAGGTGTGAATTGTAACGCAGTTGCCCCTGAATAGGGGGTCCGTAGCATATTTGTTAACAAGGTGGCGCAGCGCGGACCACCCTGCCGCAGCGTCTACGAGTTCTTGGTGATGACCGTCACAATGGAATCGCCCACAGCCTCGCAGGCGTCGCAGCAGCGCTCGAGCGACGCGAGCACACCGGCAAGACCGAACGCCTCGATGCCCGCCGCCACATCGCTTTGCTTGGCGCGCGCGAAAATCTCATGCACGGCGCGGATGTAGGCCAAGTCGCCTTCGTCCTCGTAATCGTGGATGCTGACGATGTAATCGTGGATGCTGTGCGACTTCTTGAAATAGGTGAACTTCTGGCAGGCGATGTGCACCGCCTCGGTCGCACGGTGCACGACCTTGGCCATCTCCAGCACTTCGGGCGTGACCGTCGTCACGCAGTACATGTAGATGTGCTGCAAGACTTCGTCTAGCTCGTCGACCACATCGTCGAGCTCTTCTGCCAGGGCAAGGATGTCCTCGCGTTCGATGGGCGTGACGAATTCGTTCACGAGGTGCGAAACAAGCGTGTGCGTGACCTCGTCTGACGCTTCCTCGATTTTATGCAGCTCCTGGAGCTTCTCGAGCGCCTCACGTGGCTCGACCTTGCCCGACTGCGCCTCTTCGTCGAAGTGATCTTCCAGAAACTCGATGAGCCCGTCCGCATACTCGACGGCGAACTCGCTGATTTTCACGAACTGCTCGAAGTAGTCGATCTTCTGTTTGCGTGCCACGTGAGGTGCCTTTCTGCGGACCAGGCGTGCGCCGTGCATGCTGGCGCTGCTGCAGCCCTGGTGTCTTTCGGTTGTAAAATAATTGTAAACTACCAGCTCATATCCCCGAGCACTTTTTTCTCGAATGCTCCGACAGTCAGCTGACTGGGCGTCCTTCACCGGACGTGCCCTCACGTCAGGCCGCATGCCCCCTCTCTCGCACGAAGCACGCGGTCGCACGTGCTTGCTACAATGGACGCATGAACGGACATGCGAACACACCAGAACTCATCGAGCGCGACTGGGAAGGCCCTGCGCTGCTGCTCGTCGACCTCGACGCGTTCTTCGCCTCCGTCGAACAGCTCGACCACCCCGAGTGGCGCGGCAAACCCGTCATCGTGGGCGGCAAGGCGGGCAAGCGCGGCGTCGTCTCCACCTGTTCCTACGAGGCGCGCGCGTTCGGCGTGCATTCCGCCATGCCCTCGGTCACCGCAGAGCGCCTGTGCCCCGACGCCATCTGGACGCGCTCGCATTTCGACCGCTACCACGAAGTATCCGCGCAGGTCATGGATATCCTGCTTGCCGAGTCTCCGCTGCTCGAGCAGATGTCCATCGACGAGGCGTACTTAGACGTGAGCCCCGGGCGCTTCACGAAGGAAAGCCCCGTGGCGATTGCCGCGCGCATACAGGCCCGCGTAGCCGAGCTGGGCGTGACCTGCTCCATCGGCGTGGCG
>CASDTD010000069.1 GCA_949283445.1 uncultured Coriobacteriia bacterium
GTTCTCGAAGAGCGTCCCGCTCATCTCGCAGAAACGAAACGTCGGGTTGATGACGGCACAGCTTTCGAAGACACAGCTCCTGAACGTGCAGGCCGCAAACGAGCAGGTGTCGAAGGTGCAGGCTGCGAACGTGCAATCGACGAACTCGAGGTGTTCGAAGGTGTCGTGGGAGAAGTCGAGGCTCTTGAATCGTTCGTCTTCGTGGTAGGCGTTCGGCATACGTTTCCTCAGGTTCGCGTGCGGTTGGCTTCATCTGGCTGCTGTCAGTATAAAGCACACTCATGACAGGGTTTTGCCGTGCATGACAGTTCGGGTGCGGCATGTCCACGGGTTGGCGAGGCTCGGGGCGCCCTTTTCCGCCACCTGCCGAGTGCCCTGCTCTGCAGTGTTACGAATACGGCAGAGTTGTTATCATGCATTCGGTAACATTATCTGATGATTCGTAACACTGGCGGTGAACGGTATGGCGCTCTCTCGCAGGAACTTCGTGAAACTGGCCGGGGCGGGGGCCTTGGCCACCTCGTTCGGCGCACTTCTGTCAGCCTGCTCGAACGGCAGTGCCACGCAGGAGCATGCAACTGACGAAGTCATTGTCGCGATGACGCGCGAAAGCGAGCCTGCAGCAGGCTTCGACCCCTTCTATTCGTGGGGTTGCGGCGAACATGTGCACGAGCCGCTTATCCAGTCCACGCTCATCACCACCGATACGGATTTGAACTTCACAAACGACCTCGCGACAGGTTATTCGTGCAGCGACGATGGGTTGACGTGGACTTTCGACATTCGCGATGACGTGAAGTTCACCGACGGCCAGCCGCTCACGGCCGCAGACGTCGCCTTCACTATCAACGGCATCAAGAACTTCGCCGGCGCCCAGCTCGACCTTTCCTACGTGAACGAGGCAGTGGCGAAAAGCGATACGCGGGTACAGATCAAGCTCAACAAGCCCTTCAACGCGCTGCTCTACACGTTGGCGGTGGTGGGCATCGTGCCCGAGCACGCTTACGATGCGCAGGGCTACGGCGCCAACCCCATCGGGTCGGGACGCTACATGCTCGAGCAGTGGGACCAGGGACAGCAGGTCATCTTCACGACGAACCCCGATTATTACGGAGAGGTGCCGAAGATGAAGCGCCTCGTCGTGCTGTTCATGGACGAAGACGCCTCGTTGGCGGCGGCGCAGTCGGGGTCGGTCGACGTCGCCTACACGTCGGCGACGCTCGCGGGGCAGACGCCGAACGGCTACGCCCTGTTCGAGTGCGCGACGGTGGACAGCCGCGGCATCTCGCTTCCCACGGTCAAGCCGGGTGGTCCGGCGAAGGAAAACGCCGGCGCCGAATACGCCACGGGCAACGCCGTGACCTGTCATCCGGAAATCCGCAAGGCCATCAATTACGCACTCGACCGTCAGAAGGCCGTCGACAACGTGCTGTCGGGATATGGCAGCGTCGCCTACAGCGTGTGCGACAACATGCCGTGGGCAAGCGATGGCATGAAGGTGGAGACGGATGTCGAACGTGCGGCAACGCTGCTCGAAAAGGCCGGCTGGTCCAAGGGAGAAGACGGCATTTACGCCAAAGACGGCCTGCGCGCCGCGTTCGACCTGTATTACGCCGCCGATGATTCCGTCCGGCAGGCGTTTTCCGCCGAGTTCGCCAACCAGATGGCCGCGTTCGGCATCGAGGTGAACATCATCGGTTCCTCGTGGACGACGGATTCGTCTGGCCTGTACGCGCACCAGTACACCGACCCCATCATGTGGGGGTGGGGCGCGAATTCCCCGACGCAGCTCTACGACCTCACCTTCGGCAGCAGCGCGGGCAACTACGCGGTGTACAAGAACGCCGCCGTCGACGCGCATCTCAACGACGCGCTCGCCAAGACGAGCGTCGAGGATTCCTACGAGGATTGGAAGCTCGCGCAATGGGATGGCCAGCAGGGGGTTGCTCCGCAGGGTGCCGCGAGCTGGGTCTGGCTTGCCAACGTCGACCACCTGTACTTCACGCGCGAAGGCCTGCACATCGCCAAGCAGAAGCCGCACCCGCACGGGCACGGCTGGTCGCTCGTCAACAACGTGGATCAGTGGAGCTGGGGTGCATGAGGGCTCTGCCTGCACAGCTGCCGTCGATGGGCAGGGGACGTCTCGTCTCGGGGGACCTTTCGCTCGGTCGAGCCTTGCGCGCAAACCGCGCGGGCCTCTACCCTCGCTGCGGTCACAAAGCCCCGCTCGATGACATCTGCCGAGATAACAGGTGCGGCCGAAATGGCGGACGCGGTCGAGATGGCAGGTTCATCTGACATGGCGCGCGTCATCGTGAAAAACGTGCTGAAATTCGTCTTGCTGATGTTCGCTATCAGCATCGTGACGTTTGCGCTCGTGGGGCTGTCTCCCATCGACCCGGTGCAGGCGAACATGGGGCAAGCCGCCTATGCGGGGCTTTCGGAAGCGCAGAAGGCGAGCCTCGCGTCCTACTGGGGCAGCGACCTGCCCATCTGGGAGCGCTACGTCAACTGGCTTGTCAGCGCGCTGCATGGGGATTTCGGCATGTCGTTGCGGTACAACGCACCGGTCGTCGAGGTGCTCGCCACGCGGTCGTTGAACACGCTTTTGCTTATGGCCATCGCCTGGATCATAAGCGGCGCGCTCGGCTTCGCACTCGGTGTTGCGGCAGGCGCGCGCCAGGGCGGCAAGCTTGATCGGTTCGTGCGCGGGTACTGCTTCGTGCTGGCGTCGACGCCGACGTTTTGGCTCGCGCTTGTCATGCTCATCGTGTTCTCCGTGTGGCTGGGGTGGTTCCCGTTCGGGTTTTCCATGCCCATCGGCAAATCCGCAGCTGATGTCACGATTCTCGATTCGCTGTACCACGTCATCTTGCCCGCGCTCACGCTGTCAGTCACGAGCGTTGCCAACATCGCGCTGCACACGCGCGAGAAGACCATCGACGTCATGGAAAGCGACTACGTCCGCTTCGCCCGCGCCCGGGGTCTGAGCTCGCGTGAGGCGCTGCTGCGTCATGGGCTGCGCAACTTGGCGTTGCCGGCCGTCAACCTGCAGTTCGCGTCCATCTCGGAGATTTTCGGCGGCTCGGTCCTGGTCGAGCAGGTGTTCTCCTACCCAGGGTTGGGGCAGGCCGCCGTCACGGCAGGCACGGGCGGCGATGCAGCCCTGCTCGTCGGCATCGCCTTGGTGTCTGCGGCCATCGTCTTCGGCGGCAATCTCGTCGCCAACATCCTGACCTGCGCTATCGACCCGCGCATCAGACGTGAAGGGGAGGCGCTGTGAGAGAAGGGGGACTCACCGTTTTCCACGTGCCGGCGAAAGCGCGCGGGGGCAACCGCACACGCGCGCTCGTCGTCAGCTGCGTTTGCATCGCGGTGCTCGTTGCCATTGCGGTGGCCGGCGCTTTCCTGACGCCGCTCGCCATGGAAACCGACTTGACGGCGCGCAGCCAGGCCCCTTCGCTTGCCCATCTGTTCGGCACCGATCAGCTGGGGCGCGACATGTTCTTGCGCACGGTCGCGGGGCTTTCCCTGAGCGTGCGCATCGGGCTTTTGGCTGCTGCCGTCTCGTCGATCATCGCGCTCGTGCTCGGGAGCGCGGCGGCGTTGGGTGGCAAGAAGCTCGACGCGGTCATCACCTGGCTCATCGACCTCATGATGGGCGTGCCGCATATCGTCTTGCTGCTGCTCATTTCCTTTGCGCTGGGTAAGGGCTTTTGGGGCGTGACCATCGGCGTGGC
>CASDTD010000070.1 GCA_949283445.1 uncultured Coriobacteriia bacterium
CTCGATGTCCATCATGTCGCGGTAGTGGTCCTCGAGCTTCTCGAAGATTTCCTCGAGCTCGGCGCCGGCGGCCTCGAGGCCCGGCGTGTGCTTGAGCTCTGCGATCGGGGAGGTGTTGCGGATGCCGGCGACAACGTCTTCGCCTTGGGCATTGACTAGGTAATCGCCGTAGAAGACCTTCTTGCCCGTGGCGGCATCACGCGTGAAGGCGACGCCCGTGGCGGACGTGTCGCCCTTGTTGCCGAAGACCATGGTCTGGACGTTAACGGCCGTGCCCAGGTCATCGGGAATCTTGTTCTGCTTGCGGTAGATGATGGCGCGCTCGTTGTTCCAGGAGCCGAAGACGGCCTCGATGGCGAGCATGAGCTGAACGTCGGTGTCCTGCGGGAACTGCACCGCGCCGTCGACGACGAGCTGCGGGTATTCCTCAGCACTGACTTCCTCGGTGAAGATCTGCTTGAACTCGTCGACGAGCTCGGCCAAGTCCTCGGCGGTGAGGTCGGTATCGTTTTTCACGCCGCGCTCGGCCTTCATGACGTTGATGGCGTTCTCGAACTTGTCACCGTCGACGCCCATGACGACGTTGGAGAACATCTGGATGAAGCGACGATAGGAGTCCCACGCGAAACGCGGGTTTTCCGTCTGCTTGATGAGGCCCTGGACGGACTGGTCGTTCAGGCCGAGGTTCAAGACCGTGTCCATCATGCCCGGCATGGAGAACGGGGCGCCGGAGCGCACGGAGACCAGCAGCGGGTCTTCGACATCACCGAGTTTCTTGCCGACGCGCTTTTCCAGGTCATGACGGTATTCCTGGATGGTGTCGACGACGCCCTCGGGGAATTCGCCCTGCTCGGAGTATTCGACGCAGGTCTGGCACGAGATGGTGAAGCCCGGCGGCACGGGAAGCCCCAGGTTGGCCATTTCCGCGAGGTTCGCGCCCTTGCCGCCCAGGGTGAAGTTCATGTCCTTGTTGCCCTCGGTGACATTGTTGCCTTGAGCGTCTTTGCCGAACGCGAAGACGCGCTGTTGAGTGTCAGACAACTTGTGCTCCTTATCTATCGCCCGATACTTTCTGAAATGCCCGCATGCACAAGCGCATGCTTCATAAGATTTTACTTCAATTCAATATCGCTGTGACGGCGCAAGGGCCAGCCAGCATGCAGAAGATGCGATTTATCGAGGTGGTAGGCGGTTTTATTGCACAAATTGTCTAATAGGGCGCATGGCTGCCGACTCAGGAATTCAGCGCCCGCGTCTTGTTGAACGCGCTGTAGTAGCGCAGGATTTCCTGTGCGGATTCCTCGATGGCCTTGTTGTCGGTATGCACGACGATGCACCCGAGCCGGCGCATGAGCTCGCGGGATTTCTCCAAATCGACGCAAACGTTCTCATAATCGGCATACGATTTCGCGGCAGATTGCGCCTGCCCTTTGCCCAAACGGCGCTTGCGTATGTCGACGAGGATGTCCGGCGAGGTCATGAGCCCGAACAGACGCGACGTGGGCACGTCGTATATTTCCTTCGGCGGCTCAGTCTGCGGGTCCAAGGGCACGTTGGCCACCCGGTACCCCAGCTGCGAAAGATAGATGGACAGCGGCGTCTTGGAAGAGCGGGACACGCCGATGAGCACGATGTCGGCATTCGGCAAGTCTTGCGGGTTGGCACCGTCGTCGTGGGCGATGGTGAACTCCATGGCCTCGATGCGCTTGAAGTACTCTTCGTTGACAGCGCGAAACGCCCCGGGGTGCCCAGATGGCTGCATGCCCGTCGCCAGGCGCAACGCGTCGATGGCGCTGTCGAGCAAATCGACGCCCGCCACGTCATCGTGCTCGCTCAAAAACGCCTTCATAGCCGCACGCAGCGAAGGTTCGACCAGCGTGTAGAACACGACGAAGGTCTGCTTGCCGTAAATTCCATGATGCAAGTTGAGATGTTCTTCGAGCTCTGCCCTCAGCACGCCGGCGTCTTTTGCTTCGGAATAGATTTCCACTGCAGGGTTCATGTTGCCGAACAGGGCTGCCACCGCCATGGCGATGTCCGTGCCGGTTTTGCCCAGAGAATCGGAGACGACGTGGATGGTGGGAAACCCGCCTTTGGCAACACCTTGGGTAATCCACTCGTCCATGCCGTCTCCTCTCCTTGCGTGAGAACTGCCTATTTCGCGAGCTTGCCGAAATCGGCGACGTTGGAAAACACCGCCACGAAGCGGTTGAGCAGCTTCATGCGGTTGGCGCGCACGGCCAGGTCTTCGTCCATGACCATGATGCGCTCGAAGAACAGGTCGATGGGCTTGCGCAGGGCGGCAAGCTCGGCCAGGGCCGTCTTGTAATCGTCCGCCTCGAGCGCACGGGCAACCCGCCCTTCAGCCTGCACCACAGCGCAGCTCAAGGCGTGCTCCACCTCGTTGAGCATGCTCTCGTCGAAATCCACGCCGCACGTCTCGTCGCGCAGGTTGTTGGCACGCGCGTAGGCGATGGCCAGGTTCTCGAACAGCTCGGGCTGCTCGGCGCGAGCCGTTTCAAGCGCTTGCACGCGGCGGAAGAACTCCAGGGGCTCTTCGACCCCCGCGGCCAAGACGGCGTCGATCGCATCGACCGCCGACCCGGCGTCGCGCAGCATGACCCTAGCGCGCGTGACGAAGAAGTCGACGACCTGCGCGCGCGTCTCGGCGCGGTCGAAGGACACGCCCTGTCCCTCGTAGGAATCGAGCGCAGCGTCCACGAGCGAGGCCAGC
>CASDTD010000071.1 GCA_949283445.1 uncultured Coriobacteriia bacterium
GCCTTGCCTTTGCCGCGCGGCTTGCCGGCGCCGGCGGTGCTGCCCAGCCCGCCTGCGAACATGAGCGCGTCTTCGAACAACATCTTCGAGGGTTTGATGTCCACGCCGTGGAGTGCGGCGCTTCTGCAGCGGCTGGCAAGCCCGTTGTCGCTGGTCACCACGCAGATGCGTTGCTGCGCGCGTCGTACGCGCCCGACGATGGAATCGTCGGCGGTGTCCAGGCGCGTGAACGCGGATTTGCGAGCCGGCTTCATCGCTACGCCCGTGCCGCCCGCACCATCCCATACGATGAGGTAGTCGGTGGTGCCGATGAGCTCGCGTGCTCGTGTGCGCATACGCGCCTCGAGCGCTTCGCGCTGCGCTTCCAGCGAAAGGGCGCACGTGGCGGGGTCGCGTTTGGTCACGTTATAGCCGTCTATCAGGTGGAACATGAGAACTGCTCGCAATCGTCATCTGCATTGAAGACGATTGTAGCGAATGCCCCTGAGCCGACGTTCGTCTCGTTGTCATAACTTCGCCAAATTGCCGTTTCCCAACATCGCATGCCAGCTTGAGAAAGATATGGCAAACGCGCCTTCGCTTCCCTGCGGCGATTTGTGCCATATCATGTCCAAGCAGGCATTTTCACGGGATTTCTGGCAAGTTCACAACGAAATGGCAGGCGGACGATGCGCCGAGCGGAATCACCCGTGCCAGAACCTTCTCAACTTGCCATCCTTTTCGGGGATTTGGCAGGTTGGCGAAGATATGGCATACGAGCGACCTGCCAATGCAATCTGGCTGTGCCATAACGTTGACAAATGGGCACAAGGCCGTAGGTTAGCCTGGCGCCGCACTTCTTTAAGCAAGCTCGCTTGCCTTTTCACGCAAATATGTCTCCACAACGCTGCGAATTCATGTACAATTGTGAGTCGCTGTGCGACCCGTCATCGCACACAGGTCTCAATTTAGCGCCTGCAATGGGTGCAGGCGAGGGTTTTTACTGAAGGAGAAGTTTTGGTAGTTATCCGTCTGGCACGTCATGGTGCCCACAAAGCGCCGTTCTACCGCATCGTCGTCGCCGATCAGCGCAAGCGCCGCGATGGTGCCATCATCGAGCAGGTCGGCACGTACGACCCGAAGGGCGACCCGTCCATCATCAACCTCGACGTCGAGAAGGTCGACGAGTGGATTTCCAAGGGCGCTCAGCCGTCCGAGACTGTCGCCAAGCTCATTGCCACGGTCAAGGGCGAGGCTCTGCCTGCGAAGATTCAGGCCCGCGCGGATCTGAAGGCTGCCGAGAAGGCCGCCGCCGAAAAGGCCGCTGCTGAGGCTGCCGCCAAGAAGGCTGCAGAGGAAGCCGCTGCTGCCGAGGCCGAAGAAGCCGCTGAGGAAGAGTAAGCCATGACGCAGGGCTACGATGATGTGACGAGCCTGGTCCGCACGATGGTCGAGCAGCTCGTGGACAACCCCGACGCCGTCGAGGTCACGGGCACCGATCAGGGCCATGGCGAACTCTACGTGGAGGTCTCGGTCGACGAGTCCGACATCGGCAAGGTCATCGGCCGTCAGGGCCGCATCATCAAGGCGCTGCGCACCTTGGCGCGAGCCGCTGCCTCGCAGGAGGGTTTCCGCGTCGAGGTCGAGCTTGCCGAATAGGCGCCGCGTTCGTGAGCGCTTCATATGAACTTGTTGCCCGCGTCGGCAAGGCGCGGGGTCTGGAAGGGGAGGTCACGGCACAGATTGCCGGTGACCTTCCCTTCTGCTTGTACGAGGGGCTCGAGGTCCACGTCGTGCCCCCGACGCTGTATGGTCCGCGCGATATTCGCATCGCGTCTGTTGACGAGCTCGCCTCCGGTCAGCTCGTGCTCTCGTTCGAAGGCGTGGATTCCATCGACGCTGCCGAGCAAATCGCTGGCCGGTGGTTGCTTGCTGCTGTCGACGACCTGGACCTAGACGACGACCCCAATTGGTTCATCGGCTGTGCGGTGACTGACGAGCGCTATGGGGACCTGGGCCAGGTCACTGAGCTCATCGAGACGCCCGCAAACGACGTCATCGTCGTGGACGGGCCGTATGGAGAAGTGCTCGTGCCTGTCATTGACGAGGTCATCGTCGAGGTGCCGCAGCAAGATGGCAATCCCATCGTCACACATGTCATGGACGGGCTCATCGACGCCGCGCCGCTGCATCACGCGAAAGACACGCGAGGGGAGGACGCATGATCGTCGAGACGCTCTCGGTATTTCCCGATATGTTCGAAGGGCCCATGTCGCTGTCTATCCTGGGACGCGCGCGCAGGCAGGGGGCCCTCGAATTCAAAGCGCATGACCTGCGCGACTGGACGCATGACAAACACCGTAGCACCGACGACGAGCCCTACGGCGGCGGCCAGGGACTGCTCATGACCTGCCCACCCATCTTCGAAGCGCTCGACGACCTGAAGGCGGCTGGGCCCGAACCGCTTGTCATCTTCTTCACGCCCACGGGAGAGCGCTTCGACCAGGGGCTTGCGCTCGAGCTTGCCCAAGAGGAACGCCTCATCATGGTGTGCGGGCGTTACGAAGGCATCGACGAACGTGCCTACACGCTGGCGGACCGCTGCATTTCCCTGGGCGACTACGTGCTTACCGGCGGCGAGCTCGCCGCCATGGTCGTGACCGACGCCGTGACCCGCCTGCTGCCGGGCGTGCTGGGTGACGAGGGCAGCGCCGTGGAGGAGTCCTTCGCGGAAGGGCTGCTGGAGTTTCCGCAGTACACACGCCCGGCGAGCTATAGAGGCATGGACGTGCCCGACGTGCTGCTTTCCGGTGACCATGGGGCTGTGGGCCGCTGGCGGCGCGCGCGTGCCATCGAGAAGACCGCGCGTTTGCGTCCGGACCTGCTGGAGGCGGCTGACCTCACCGAGCAGGAGCGTGAAGACGCTTACCGCTTAATCAGCGAGCTCCGTGGGCAAACGGACGAAGGCGAAGTATCATAGAGCGATGTTCTATCGGGCAAAACATTCAATGGATCCAGAAAGCGGTCAGGGGATGACAGAAAGAAGAAGTGGCGGGTGCCTGAGGTCCCTGCTCGAGTTCATAGGCGTCATCGTCGTCGCCGCGCTGTTGGCGTGGGGCATCACGACCTTCGTCGTGCAACCGTACGAGATTCCTTCTGGCTCGATGGAAGACACTATCGAGGTCGGCGACAGGGTCTTGTCGGAGAAGGTCTCCTATTACGTCGGTGAGCCAAAGGCCGGCGATATCGTGACCTTCACGGCTTACGAAGACCCCCTGACGTCAGATTTGTATGCGCAAAAAAGCGACGCGCCCGAAAGCGTTCAGGGGCGCCTGCAGGAAAAGGTGCTTATCAAGCGCGTCATCGCAACGGGCGGACAAACGGTTTCGCTGGAAGACGGTCAGGTGTACGTGGACGGGCAGCGCCTTTCCGAACCGTACACGGACGGCAAGCGCAGCGACCCGCTTTCCGATTCTGACCTCGTGTTCCCCTACACGGTTCCGGAAGGCGAGGTTTGGGTTATGGGCGATAACCGTACCAATTCCAAGGACAGCCGTTTCTTCGGGTCCGTTCCCGTCGAAAACGTCACGGGACACGCGTTTTTGCGGTACTGGCCGCTCGACCGTTTCGGCGGTCTTGGCTGACGGCGCGGCGTCACGCGTGGTCGGCAACGTTTCGGCACATCGGCATCATGGCAGATAGGAAGAGCATGCTCACATTCCAAGACATCATTTTGACTTTGCAGAACTACTGGGCCAAACAGGGCTGTGTCATCTTGCAGCCGTATGATTCCGAGGTGGGCGCGGGCACCTACCACACGGCTACCACGCTGCGCTCGTTGGGGCCAGGCAATTGGAACGCCGCCTACGTGCAGCCGTGCCGCCGCCCTGCCGATGGCCGTTACGGCGCCAACCCCAACCGCCTGCAGCACTACTATCAGTTCCAGGTCATCATGAAGCCGTCTCCCGACAACATTCAAGACCTGTATCTGGGCAGCCTGCGTGCTATCGGCATCGAGCCTGAGCAGCACGACGTGCGCTTCGTCGAAGACGACTGGGAGAGCCCGACGCTGGGCGCCTGGGGCCTGGGCTGGGAGGTCTGGCTCAACGGCATGGAGGTCACGCAGTTCACGTACTTCCAGCAGGTGGGCGGCATCGAGTGCGACCCGGTGGCCGCCGAAGTCACCTACGGCCTCGAGCGTCTGGCCATGTACATCCAGGGTGTTGACTCGGTCTACGACCTGGTCTGGACCACGTCCCCTGACGGCACGACGTTCACCTACGGCGACGTCTTCTACGAAAACGAGCGCGAGCAATCTGCTTACGATTTCGAGTTTGCCGACACCGACATGCTGTTCGCCCGCTTCGACGCGTGCGAACGCGAGTGCATGCGCCTGCTCGACTTGGGGTTGCCGCTGCCCGCATACGATTGCGTCATGAAATGCAGCCATGCGTTTAACTTGCTGGACGCGCGCGGCGCTATTTCCGCTACCGAGCGTCAGCATTATATCCTGCGTGTGCGCACGGTCACCAAGGCCTGCTGCGAGTCGTATCTGCAGCATGTCATCGAGGAAGGCGGCGCCTACATCGAATCGCAGGACGGGCCGCGCGCCGTACAAGATGGTGCCGAAGAGAAGGGGGCGTGCCATGAGTAACGCCAAGCTCGTGTTCGAAATCGGCACCGAGGAACTGCCGAGCGCCCCGCTGTACGCTGCCACCGAAAAGCTTTCCGGGCAGGCCGCCGCCGCGCTCGACGAGGCACGCATCGCGCATGGCGAGGTGAAGACCTGCTCCACGCCGCGTCGCATCATCCTGACGGTGGACGATGTCGCATCGTCGTGTGACGCCCTTTCCATCAAGGCGAAAGGTCCTGCCGCCAAAATCGCGTTCGACGAGGCCGGCAA
This sequence comes from uncultured Coriobacteriia bacterium, assembly GCA_949283445.1. The sequence continues at coordinate 4,883 of CASDTD010000071.1, forward strand.
TCCCACGAAGGCCGCTGCGGGCTTCGCGCGCGGCAAGGGTGTCTCGCCCGAAGAGCTCGTGCGCGAGACCGACGAGAAAGGCGTCGAGTACGTCGACGCCATCGTGGAAGAGCCGGCACGGCCGACGCTCGAACTTCTGCCGGATATCCTGACGGGGCTTGTCGCCGGCATCTCCTGGCCGCGCTCGCAGCGCTGGGGGAGAGGCCATGTCACCTTCGCCCGCCCCATTCGCTGGATCGTCGCCTTGCTGGGAAGCGAAGTCGTCGACGTCGAATACGCGGGCGTGAAGGCCGGCCGCGCCACGCGTGGCCACCGGCTCATGGCCAACCGCGCATTCGAGATTGCCAGCGCCGAGACCTTCTTCGACGCTTTCGAGGAAATGAAAGTCATTCCGTCTGCCGCCGAGCGTGCCGCGCGCATCCGCGAGCAGGTCGCTGCCGTGGAAGAGGAGACGGGGCTTTCGGCCGATATGCCGAAGGGCACCTTCGACGAGGTCGTGAACTTGGTCGAGTATCCCACCGTGCTCGTCGGGCATTTCGACGAGCGCTTCTTGGATGTTCCGCCGGAAATCATCACCGACGCCATGCTCGAGCATCAGCGCTACTTCCCGATGTATAGGGCCGACGGCAGTCTCGACAACGCGTTCATCGTGGTGAGCAACGGCGATCCCGTCTGCTCGCAGACCATCTGCGAAGGTAACGAGCGCGTCGTGCGCGCCCGTCTGGACGACGCGGCCTTCTTCGTTGCCGAAGACGAACGCGTGCCGCTCGAGTCCTATGTCGACAAGCTGAAAAACGTCGTTTTCCAGGAAAAGCTCGGCAGCGTCTACGACAAGACCCAGCGCATCGTCGCCTTGGCGGGCGCGCTTGCCGGCCAGCTTGGCTTGGAGGGGCAGGACTGCGCCGACGCGAAGCGCGCCGCGCTGCTCGCGAAGGCTGACCTCGTGACGGAGGCGGTCGTGGAGTTCACGTCGCTGCAAGGCGTCATGGGCGGTCATTACGCGCTGGCTTCGGGCGAGACGCCGGCTGTCGCGCAGGCCATCCGGGAGCACTACCACCCGCGTTTTTCCGGCGACGAGGTCCCGGGCAATACCTGCGGCAAGGTCGTCGCCATCGCCGACAAGCTCGACACGGTGTGCGGCATCTTCGCCATCGGGCAGGGCCCGACTGGCTCTTCCGACCCGTTCGCGTTGCGTCGCGCCGCGTTGGGCATCATCAACATCATGAAGGCCGGCGTCGACGTTTCGCTGGCCTCGCTGGTGAACGCCGCGCTTGACGCGTACGAAGCGCAAGGCGTCGAATTCGATCGTGCCACCGCGTTTTCGCAGGTCATCGATTTCTTCATCACGCGCACGAAGGTCATGCTGCGCGACGGCGGCTCGGGCGTGGACGCGATCGACGCCGTCTTGGCAGCGGGGGTCGAAGAGCCGCTGGAGTTCGCCCGCCGTGTGAACGCGCTGGAAACGGCGCGTGCCGAGGCGCCCGAGCTGTTCGAGAACCTGGCCATCGCCTATGCGCGCGCCAACAACCTGCGCGACGAGACGTGCGGCGTCGATTTCGACGAGAACATGCTCAACGAGGTGGAGCACGCCTTGAGCTGCGCTGTGGTGCAGGCTGAAGGGCGGGTTGCCCGTGCGCTCGAGGCG
>CASDTD010000072.1 GCA_949283445.1 uncultured Coriobacteriia bacterium
CCGTCGCTTCCCTGGCGCGTCGTGAACGTTAGGCACACACGCCCTTCCCACGGGAAGAACACCGGTGCTTCGGCGATTTTCTCGGCAAAGCGCACCTGCTTGACGACCGTCTTGCCCTTCTTGCGCTTCACGACCTCGAGATAGCCGCGGGAAAGCAGCGCGTCGAACGCGCCTTGCAACACGCGCAGCGTCGCCACCGCATCATCGCCGACGGAAAACTCCGCGCGCCACGACGATAACGGCAAGGCCACGTCGAGCGCCGGCTCGCGCAAATCGACATACGCGCACGAAAGCGGCATGAGATTGGCCGGTGCCGCGGCCTGCAGGCGCGCGAGCGCCTCGTCGGCCGGCACGTACTCTTTCAAGATGACGTCGAAGCGCTCGTCCTCGCCCGATGCGCCGACGGGCAGCGCCGGGCCGAACGTCGCCTTCATATGCGGGTTGAACCCCTCGGACACGGCGTAGGGCAGCTGCGCCCGGCGCACGATGCGGCGCATGGCCTCGACGGTCTCCAGATGCGAGAGATACGCAAGCCTGCCGCGTATGGCATAGACGATGGAAAGCCGAAACCCCGTGCTCATGCGCGCACCTCCCCTTCGCGCTTCGCGCGCAGCTTCTCGATGGTCTCGCGCGTGGGAGCGGGCACCGTCTTCTCGGCGCGTTCCATGCGCAGCCGCTCGGTGGGAGAGGCCACGCGCTGCCCCTCGATGTCGTTGTAGACCAGCAAGTCCGTGCACACGCCGCACGCCGAGCATTTCCCGAAGCTGCAATCCGGCGTCGTGATGCCATCGAGGGAACGCTGCCACTCACGTTGCAAGAAGCTCTTGCGCACGCCAGCGGAAATATGGTCCCACGGCAGCGGCGCATCCAGCGGGTAGACGCGCGTGGCGCAGTCCAGCACAGGCACGCCCGTCTCGTCACCGGCCTGCCGCCAGGCATCCCACGAGAACTGGTCGCTCCACGCGTCGAAGCGCGCGCCGTTTCTCCACGCACGTTCGACGAGCTCGGCGCATTCGCGTCCCCCGCGCGAGAGCACGGCCTCGACATAGCTCGTCGCAGAATCATGCCAGTGCAAGTCGATGCCGCGTTTGGGGAAGCTCGCCTTCAGAACCTCGATGCGGTGCTGAATCTGTTCGAAGGGAATCTGCCCGCACCACTGAAACGGCGTGACCGCCTTGGGCACGAACAGCGCCACCGACGCCGTGAGCTTGACGTTCGTGCGTGCCTTCGCGTCCTCGGGCACGGCGTCTTTGGCAACTTGCAGCGCGCGGCGGCACAGATCGCCGATGCCTGCGACGTCTTCGTCGGTTTCTCCGGGCAGCCCGATCATGAAGTAGAGCTTCATGCGCTGCCAGCCGTTGGCGAAGGCGTGCTCGATGGCCGCGAACAAATCGTCTTCGTTCACGCCCTTGTTGATGATATCGCGCATGCGCTGCGTTCCGGCTTCGGGCGCGAGCGTCAGGCTCGGCTTCTTCTCACCTGCCACCAGGCCGGAAAGCTCCACGCCGAAGGTGTCCACGCGCTGACTGGGCAGGCTCACGCCGCGCCCCGTGCCCGCAAAACGGCGGTTCAGGCGACGCAGCAGCTCGAAAATCGAGGAATGGTCCGTCGAGGAAAGCGAGGTGAGCGAAACCTCGTCGTAGCCCGTGCAGGCAAGACCCGTCATCGTGGCGGCGATGACGGAGTCGGCGGAACGCTCGCGCACGGGGCGGTAGATCATACCCGCCTGGCAGAACCGGCAGCCACGGTTGCAGCCGCGCAGAATCTCGACGGCAAGGCGGTCGTGCACGAGCTCGCCATAGGGCACGATGGGGTCGGGCAGCGTCTTGGTGGCATCGAAATCCTGGATGACGCGCTTTTCCACGACAGCAGGTACATCGTCGGCGCTGGGGGCAACGGTCGTGTAGCGCTGCACCGCGCCGTCTCCTGCTGTCAGCTCGTGCTCGCGCGCTTCGTAGAGCGAGGGAACGTACACGCCTTCCACCTGCGAAAACGCGTGGAGCATCTCCGCGCGCGAGGCACCGGCGGCTTTCAGTTCGCGATGCAGCAACGCCACCTCGAGGTCCATTTCCTCGCCTTCGCCGATGAAGATGACGTCGAAAAACGGCGCGTACGGCTCGGGGTTGTACGCGCAGGGGCCGCCGCCGAACACGATCGGGTCATCAGCTCCGCGCTCCGCAGCACGCAACGGAATGCCGCCCAAGTCGAGCGTCTCCAAGATATTCGTCGCCGCGAGCTCGTGCGGCAGCGTGATGCCGACGAAGTCGAACTCGGACAGCGGCGTGAAGGTCTCGAGCGAGGCGAGCGGCAGCGCGCGTTCGCGCATCGCCGCGATCATGTCGACCCACGGCAGATACGCGCGCTCGCAGTAGATGCGCTCGTCGGCGTTGAGCGCGTCGTAGAGAATGGCGATGGCCTGGTTGGCCTGGCCTATCTCGTAGGTATCCGGGTATATAAGCACGGCATGATAATCCGCGTCCGGCTTGCAGGCCGGCTCGACGGCGCCCCACTCCTGCCCGAGGTACCGGGATGGTTTTTCTACATGCTTGAGCAGCGGGGCGATGCGCTCCCACAGCGTTGTATTAGTCTGAAACATAAGCTACTCGCGTTCTGATGAAACCGACTTCGACGAAGCATCTGTGCGCGCTTGGAATTTCTCGGCAGCGTCTTCCAGCACGTCTGCAGCTTTGTCGCACATCTCCTCAAGCGCATCGGCCGCGCCGTTGAGCAGCCCGCCTTCCTCGAAGTAGTCGATGGCCGCATACGACAGCGCGATGGTCGCCCCCGCCGCGACGGCGGGCTTGATGGCCCAGCCCAAAACGGGCACGTACCCCGCAAGCTTGCGCGCCAGCGCTCTGAACCCGAAGCCGCCTGCCACCACGGCCACGACCTCCTTGACGCGCTGCTTGTCGAGCGGATAGCCGTATATGGCGGCAATCTGCACGACCATACGCGCCTGGTTGAGCGTGATGAGCGGCATGTCCGCGCCGGGGATGAAGAACACGACGCCAATGGCGCCGTTCTGGATGGCGTTCGCGCGCCCTAGCTCGACGGCGAGCGGATGGCGCATGAATGGAAACGCCGCAGCCAAGGCCACGCGCTTGGCGGGCGCATTCTTGACAACCCACTCGCCCAGCTCTTCGAGCGGCCGTTTGGGGTTGTCGGTGAAATCGACGTCGACGATATCGCACAGCGGGATGCCCTTGCCGATGACGGGAGCTCCCCCGCCGGCAGCAGCGCCCGCGTTCTTCTCGTACGTCAAACGCGCCAACTCGCGCACACCCTGCGGGTCGTCGGAAAACAGGGTCTTGCCGCGCTCGACCACCACGACAGCGGGAACGCCTGCGGAACGTGCCGCAGATGCGACGTCGCCCAAAAGCAGCGAGTCGCCGCCCACAATGACGCAGAGGTCCGCCGGAACGGAAATCTTGGGCACGGTCGTTTCCAGCACGACCGTCTCCAAGTACGCCCGAGCCGTCCCCGTCGAAAACGCATCCAGCACGCAATCGACGAGCTTTTCGCTTGCCGTCGGATCGAACACGAGGTCGACGTAGACGGACGACTCGCGCTGCTGGCCGATATCGGCAACACTCTCGAGCAGTTTCTTCACATCGATGGGCACTTTAGACATTCAGTTGCCCCGCCTTTCCCTTGGCTCGCTTCGGCTGCGCGGAAACATCCCCGCGCCGCGTCCAAATCGAGCTCAACAATCCCACGCAGATGAAGTTCGTGAGCATGAACGACGAACCGTAACTCATGAACGGCAGCGGAATACCCGTGATGGGCATGAGGCCGATGTCCATGCCGAT
>CASDTD010000073.1 GCA_949283445.1 uncultured Coriobacteriia bacterium
CCACGCGGGCGTGATGCGGGCGCGCGCTCGGGGTGACAAAGGCCCCGGACGCCTGTCGCACTCGACGGGGTGGCGCGGCACGAGAGGGCTTGGTAGGATAGCGGGCAAACCACCTGCGTCGTAAAAGGAGAGCGACTATGCAGATTCCCGGTCTTGCCACTGTCACGTCCGACACGCCCGAGGCGCTCGCGCGCGCCATCGATATCATCGGCACGAGCTTCATGGAAGAGCCCTGGTTTGGCACCTGGCTTTCCGCGCTCGATGAGCTGGGTGTGACCGAGGAGCGTAAGGCCGAGCTTCTGCGCGCCGTCATCGACGACGACCTGACCGCGCACGTTCCCTATCAGGGCGTGTACGTGCTCGAAGACGGCGCGGCGGCAACCGGTGCCTACCGTCATTCGGAACTTGCCGGCACCACGCACGCCGAGCTCGAAGCCGGCCCCGCTCCCGCGTTCGACGCCGTCGCGACTCCCGAGGAAAAGCGCGTGCTCGCCGCACAGGGCGAAGCGATGGCGTCCATCTCCGACTTCGACTGGTCGCGCAAGCTCGAAAACGGCGCTGACCACATCTACTTCTTCGCGTGGGCGGTCGACCCGGCTGCGCGTGGCACGGGCGCGCTGCGTCGCCTGCTCGAGCCGTTCTTCGCCTATGCCGACGAGCACGGTCTCAACTGCTATCTGGAATGCTATTCCGACCACTTGCAGAGCATGTACGAGCATTTCGGCTTCGAGCTCATCGACGTGCTGTCGTGCGAGGGCTTCGACATAACCGAACGCCGTATGGTACGCCGCTGCAACAGCTAGGGTATCCGGCACCGCCTTGCCGCGGCGTTCCTGCGCTATACTTCACGCGACCCCTGCGGAAGTGTGCTCGTGCGGCTCGCATGGGTTGTCTGTCGGCTGCCGCGCGTGCGTCTTGGGCCCGAAGGGCCGCAGGGGGTGTGTGGCATGGATGCAGCTCCGTCGAACCGCGCTCGCGTGTACGTGCTGTTCGCGATTGTCGTGCTGGCGTGCGCGCTGGGTTCGCTCACGCAGACGGTGATGAACCCGATGCTCGAGCAGGTCGAGGCCGATTTCGGAATCAGCGCGAGCGTGGGGCAGTGGCTCACCACGCTCTATATGCTCGTCATCGGCATCACGGTTCCCGTCGTCACGTTTCTCTCGCTCAGACTCTCCCTGCGCAGTCTCGTGTTCTTGACGCTGGGGCTGTTCGCCATCGGTGCGCTCATCGACCTGCTCGCGCCGACGTTTGCCCTGCTATTGCTGGGGCGCGTGTTTCAAGCCGCCTCTGCGGGCATCACGTTGCCGCTGCTCCAGTCCATCGCCATGCTGCGCTTTCCGCCGGGGCAGAACGCCACGGCTATGGGCATCGCCGGCATCGCCATGGGCTTCGCGCCCAACATCGGCCCGCTCATCGGCGGCGCGCTTGTAGATTCGTTCGGCTGGCGCAGCTTCTTCGTCTTGTTGCTGGTGGTGCTGGTCGTGCTGTTCGTCGCCTCTGCGATTGCAATCGAGAAAGAGGCGGCGCCCTCTCGCGCGGCAAGACTTGATGTCGCGTCGTTCGCGCTTTCGACATTCGGGTTCGGCGGCCTGCTCCTCGCGTTTTCCAACGCCTCGAACATGAGCGTCGCAAGCCCGCTGGTGTGGGGCTTTCTGATCGTGGGCGTTGTCTGTCTTGTTCTGTTCGTCATCCGCCAAAGACGCGTCGAGCACCCGCTCATCCACATGGGCATTTTCTCTGCGCGGAGTTTCCGCGTGAGCTTCGTCATCCAGAACTGCCTGTTCGCTTCCTTCATGGGCATCACGCTCATCGTGCCCGTGTACGTTCAGGGGCTGTGCGGTGGCACGGCTCTCGAAGCCGGTCTCGTGTTCATACCCGCAACGGTCCTCGCGCTGTTCGTGAACCCGTTTGCGGGCGTTCTCTCCGACAAGCTCGGCGCGCGGCCCGTCGTCATATGCGCAGCCACGTTTCTGACGATTGGCGCCGTTGCGATGGCGTTCGTGGACGAATCGACGCCGCTGTGGCTGCTCACGTGCATGCAGACCGTGCGCGCTATTGGCGTGAGTGCGCTCATCGGCCCGCTTAACTCCTGGGGCATGTCGCAGCTTCCGCACGACATCATGATGGACGGCAGCGCGTTTTTCGCGTGCGTACGCCAGGCGTGCGCTTCGTTCGGGACGGCCATCATGATGCTCGCCATTACCGCGTGCGGCGGCCTCGCGGCGGCGCCTGCACTGGGCTATCAGGTCGCTTTCGGCATATCGGCGCTGTTCTCCGCCGCCGTGCTCGTGGGCGCCATCGTCAAACTGCGTTAGGGGCGCGTCAAGGACGGCGGCTGCGGATAGCGGGCGACAGCTGCCGCTTGTTGGGAGTCCGTTGACATTTGGATGGTATGCTGGCGCCCATGATGAAGAGTAGCGTGAACATACTCGCAGCAAACGACGCCGTAGGTGGCTCTCGCCCCGTGTTGCTCGTCGCCGATGACGAACCGGAAATCGTCGCGCTGCTGGACGAGTACTTCACCGCAGCTGGGTACGAGGTCCTTGCGGCGTATGGCGGTGCGCAGGCGCTCGAGCTAGCGCAGCGCGCGCCCGACCTGGCGATTCTCGACATCGGCATGCCCGACATGGATGGCTACGCCGTCTGCCGTCGCCTGCGCGAGCATCTGAGCTGCCCCATCATCTTTCTGACGGCGCGCGTCGAGGAAGCCGACGCGCTCGAGGGCTTCGCGGCGGGTGCCGACGACTACGTCGTCAAGCCGTTCTCGCTGCAGGTTCTGGCCGCCCGCGTGAAGGCGCACCTTTCCCGCGAGGCGCGCAAGTCCGTCAAGGCGCAGGTGCGCTTCGACGGGGACATCACCATCGACTATCTCTCCCGTGCCGTCACGGTGGCGGATAGGCGCGTCGAGCTCACGCGCCGCGAGTTCGATATCGTGGCGTTTCTCTCGAAGCACCCCGGCCAGGTGTTCGAGCGCGAGCGCATCCACGAGGAAGTCGTGGGATGGGAACAGGAGAGCAGCCCGCTCGTCATCACTGAGCACGTGCGCCGCATCCGTTCGAAGTTCGCCAAGGC
>CASDTD010000074.1 GCA_949283445.1 uncultured Coriobacteriia bacterium
CGTCAGTAGAAGATGCGGCGTATGCCGGGAATATGCTTGAACGCGGCCACGCAGCCCGCGCAGATGGCAAGCTGCAGCGGCAAATCGACGCAACTCAGCAAATTGCCGTCAAGTCCGGTGAGTGCCGCGAGAAACGTGCGAAACCCCAGGTTGAGCAGCAAGGAATGCACGCAGAGCACTACCATCGAGCTTTTGCCGAAAAACGTCAGGAACCGCGCGACAGGCTTGGCATGGTCGTCGACCGCGCGCGAGATGTTCAAGAACAACAAAGAGCCGCTCAAGGCTATGACCAGGGAGAACAAGACGTTGCCAGCGGTAAACAGGCTGGCAATCGAGATTTTCAGGTCGTAGATGCCCGCGATGACGAAGATGCAGACGCTCACGAGCACCAAAAGCGGGCTGATGGGCTTTCTCAGGAAGTCGTGCTGCTTGAGATAGTACCCGGCGGCGATGAAAAGCGAGGCGACGCCGGCAGACTGCAGGGAAAGCGGCAGCCAGATGACATGAGCCGTGGCAAGGCACACGATGGCGACGGGAATGGTGAGCAGCAAACCGTGTTTGAGCATGAGACAGACGCGGCAGAAGATGATGGCGATGAACATCGCGAGCAAAAACCAGGTGGCGCCGATGGGGGCGATATCGGCCGGCGTGGGGACAAGCCACGAGCCGCATCCGTACAGAAGGGCGAACAGGGCGTCCTTGGGCTGGGCGAAGAGCATCGGCCATGAATTGCCGCCGTTGATTGCCCAGACAAGAGCTGTCACGATGACGACAACGAGGTTGATGACGAGGTAGGGGACGAGCAGACGGAAGACTTTGCCTTTCACGAATTTCCCCAGCGGGTGTTTCGTCGAAAGGAAGTAGCCGGCGATGACGAAGAACAACGGCATGTGGAACTGATAGATCCAGCGCCCCGTGAGGTCGTAGCCTGCGGCGTCGAAGAACTGGATATGGCCGATGACCATGGTGATGATGGCGATGCCCTTGGCGACATCGACCGCCTCAATGCGTTTCGAGGACATAAGAACGCTCCAAACCGCGTCAGGACTTGCTGCGCCACATGCTCGTGTCGAGTTTGGGCAGTTTGGCGCTCGCCTTCTTCTGGAACAACACGCCGTCTTCGGTCGCGATGGTCTTTCCCGTGCGCGCTTCGAAATACGTCACGAACACGCCCTGCAGCGCCGCGATGATGGGGATGGACAGCAGCATGCCCGCGATGCCGCCTACGGCACTGCCTACCAGGATGACGATGAGGATGAGGGCGGGGTAGACACTGACGGAGCTTTTCATGAGGCGCGGCGAGACGATATTGCCGATGACGTTGTTGAGCACCACGTTGAAGACGATCGAGATGATGCAGGTCACCGGCGAGACGAACAGCGCGATGACGGCGACGAGCGCGCATGAGACCATCGGGCCGATGTAGGGCACGAGGTAGAGGATGCCGCACAAAAACGCGAGCACCGCAGAATAGGGAATTCCCAAGATGAGAAAGGCGATGTAGGAAAGCACGCCGGTAACCACCGCGCAGATGAGCGTCGATTTCGCCCAGCCGTACACGGCGTTTCCGAAGGCGTAGGTGAAGACGTCGATATCATCTTGGAGCTTGTCATCGAACAGGCTGCGCAGCTCGCGCGAGATTTTGGGGAGGTCCATCAGGATCCAGAACGAGCACACGAGCGAGATGAAGGCGATGACCACGAAATTGCCGATGCCGATGATGCTGCCGATGATGCCGCCTGCCAGCGAGGACACGATGGTGCCCGACTGCTCGTTGAACCAGGAAGTGAAGTTCGAGAGCGCCTGCGAGGCGACGGCGTGGATGTCGGTGCCGAAGATGCGGTCGTTCGTGGAGAGGAACGTCTGCAGCTGGTCGATGTAGCCGGGGAGGTTGGCGGCAAAGGAGCTGATCTGCGCGACGAGCGTCGGGATGAGCGCCAGGATGCAGCCAGCTATGAGAATGGATAGCACGAGAAAGCAGATGAGCGTGCCCGCCCATCGGGGAATGTAACGGCGTTCGAGCAGATTGATTGCGCCGTGCAGCAGAAAGACGGTGAGCGTGGTGACGATGACCGTCGCGACAGCTTGCCAGATGATGCCGCACAGGTAGATGACGACGCCGATGAGGAAGCACACGCCGACGATGGTCCACACCCGGTAGGCGCGACCGCGCCATTTGGCTTCTGTGTCTTCACGTTCCGGGTTCAAGCGCGGTCCTCCAAGGGGACGCAGGCGGTATCTGGCGGAGGGAGGGGGATTTGAACCCCCGAACCCGGGAACACCGGGTTAACGGTTTTCGAGACCGCCGCATTCAGCCGCTCTGCCATCCCTCCGCACGGCTGCCCGTTTGCGGGCGTGCAGCTGATTATAACGCAGGAATTCGAACTGAAAACCCCTCATGTTGCAAATGTCCGAGAGCGTGACAGGGGGTCAGTGCAGGAACACGTTCTCCACATACGGCGACATGAACGCGCGTCCCACGGCATGATAGCCGCATCTGAACTCGACGACGTCGCCCACATGGTAGTCGCCGTGCGCCTCGCTGATGTCGAGCACGGTATGGTCGCTTGCACTGTCCACGATTTCAATGCCCTCGTCAAGCGGCCACATGACCTCCGCTTCCGTGTCCTGGTGTCCGAAGGCGACGATGGCGCGCCGTCGTATGCCCCGGTCGGCGAATTCGTGATAGTTGCCGTAAGAATCCGCCCCGGCTGTGCCCCAGGGCTTGCTCGGTTTGTCCTTGAGCTCGATGATGGTCGCCTGGAAGACGAACGCGTCGTTGAAGGTGCCTGGCAAGTAGGTGTACGTGGCGCGTTCGCGTCCGAACAACAGCGCCTCGCCCAAACGCAGGGCGGTGATGCCTGCGGGCATCTTTCCATCCATGAGCAAACGCAGGTTGGTGCTGTTGCCGCCGCTCACCTCCAGGGCGTGCCCCGTGCGCGCTTCGATGACCTGGGCAAGATCGACCAACTCTTCCATCTTCTGCTGGTCGGGCAAGATGAACGACAGGCAGTTGAGGTTGGCGCCGATGCCATGCAGGTACAGATGCGGTGCGCGTTCGACGGCATCCACGGCGGCAAGCAGCTCGTCGGTGTCGACGAAACCTTCGCGCAAGTCACCCAGGTCGCTCATGAGCATGATGCCGTGCTGCTCCACCCCCTGGCGCGCGCACGCCGCTTCAAGCGCTTCGATGACGGACAGCTCGGTGTTCACCGACACATCGGCAAGCTTCACCACGTCATCCACATCGCAGAGCTGGGGCGAGCGGATGAGCATCTTTGGAGCGTCTATGCCCTGCAGCGCTGCGAGGTCTTGCAAACGGCTGTCCCCCAAAGCGGTGACGCCGCCGTCGAGCAGCGCCTGCGCGATGCGCGCATCCCCGCCCACGACCTTGGTCACGCCCCACACGTGTATGCCTTGCTGGCTGCAAAGCCCCGTGACGGTTTTCGCGTTTTCCCGTAGTTTCCCAAGGTCGATAAGGAGTCTGGGGTACATGCCGTGCCCTTCTCTTGTACTGCGTTTCATCAGCTGCTGGTTAAGGAACGTTTCAGGGAGGAAGTATACTCTGGTACTATCGGAGCCA
>CASDTD010000075.1 GCA_949283445.1 uncultured Coriobacteriia bacterium
CAAGAAGGTGCGTTCCGATATCATGAACGCGCTCAAGCGCATCATCAAGTTCGTGACGGTGCTCATCATCCCGTTGGGGGCGGCGCTCGTCATCAAGGAGATGACCTACGGCGGCGGCACGTTGGAGTCGGCGATTCTACACACGTCCGCCGCGCTCGTCGGCATGATTCCACAGGGGCTTATCCTGCTGACTTCGGCGGTGCTCGCCGTGAGCGTGCTTCGCCTGGCACAGCACAAGGTGCTCGTGCAGGAACTGTACTGTGTCGAGACGCTCGCGCGCGTGGACGTGGTGTGTCTGGACAAGACGGGTACCATCACCACGGGCGAGATGGACGTCGACGAGATGATTCCCGTCGATGGCGTTACCTACGATGAGGCGCTGCATGCGCTGCTGGTTTTGGACGATTTTGCCTCGCATGACGAAAACCAGACCTCGGTTGCGTTGCACGAGTACGCCAAGGGGCTGCGCGAGCCCAAGGGCGCGGGGCCGATTATCGAGGGCACACCGCGCGCCATTCCGTTTTCGTCGGAACACAAGTATTCGGGCGTCTGCTTTGGCAGCGATGCCGGCAGCTACGCTATCGGCGCAGCTGAATTCGTGCTGCGCGGTTCCGGCAAGCTCGAGCAGGTGCAGGACGCTATCGAGCGTTTGTCGGGGCCGCGGCGCGTGCTCGTCATCGCGCAGGTGGACGACTTCAGCGAAGACGACTGCATCGTGGGCGAGGTCCGCCCGCTGGCGCTCGTGTTCATCACGGACCGTATTCGCCCGACGGCGGCGCAGACGTTGTCGTATTTCGACGAACAGGGCGTGCGCATCAACATCATCAGCGGTGATGCGCCCAAGACGGTCGCCAATATCGCGGCGAGCGTGGGTGTTCCCGACGCGGACAGGTGCGTGGACATGAGCACCATCACCACGCAAGAGCAGCTCGACGAGGTGGCGGCGAACTGCCGTGTGTTCGGCCGCGTGAGCCCGGAGCAGAAAAAACAGCTGGTCGACGCGCTGCAACGTCAGGGGCACACGGTCGCCATGACAGGCGATGGCGTCAACGACGTCCTCGCCATGCACGCGTCGGATTGCGCCGTCGCCATGGGGTCGGGCTCCGATGCCGCCCGCAGCGTCGCGCAGCTCATCTTGATGAACGACGATTTCGCGTCCATGCCGCATGTGGTCGCCGAAGGGCGTCGCTCCATCAACAACCTGCAGCGCTCGGGTGCCCTGTTCTTGGAGAAGACCCTGTTTTCCATCGTCATCGCCGTGGCGTTCATCTTCATCTACGCCTACAACTATCCGTTCGTGACCATTCAGCTCACCTTGATCGACGCGCTTACCATCGGGCTGCCGTCGTTCGTGCTCGCGCTCGAACCCAATCACGACCTCATACGCGGGGATTTCCTGCGCAACGTCATCAACAAGGCCATCCCCGGCGCGGTGACCATCTTCGCGGCGGTCATATGCTCGGTGGTGTTCGGCGTGGCCGCCGGCCTTTCGCAAGAGCAGTTCTCGACGCTGTGCGTGCTGCTGGCCTGCGTTGCAGGCGTGAACCTGGTCATACGCCTGTCGATACCCTACAACGTCATCCGCGCGCTGCTGCTCGTCGTCATCTTGGGCGGTCTTGCTCTGGGCGTGTTCGTGTTCGGCAAGCTGTTCTTCCTCACGCCGTTTTCCGCACATATGGTCGCGGCGACGGTGGTGCTCGCCGTGCTGCTTACCATCTTGTTCCATGTGCTGTACAACGGCGCGCAGCGCAGGGAGGAAAAGTACCTTGCGGGGCTGACGCGCAAGCATCATATTCACCGCAAGGCGTGACCCTTGTCACGCTTGGTACCGCAATGATGGACGCGCGTGTCATGCGCGGTATAATCTGCGCATTATGTTGCCACGACTACACTGGGCCGATGTTCTGACGGTCGGACACTACCTGGGCGTGCTCGTCATTCTGACGGGTGTCCTCATGGTGATACCGCTTGCTGTCGCCGGGCTGTTCGGCGAGATGAAAAACGTCGTCGCCTTCGTGTTCGGCATGGGCGTGTGCTTTACTGCCGGCGCGTTGCTGCGCCTGTGCAGGCCGCACAAGCTGGACCGCCGCTGCTCGTTGCTGCTGACGGGGGTGGGCTGGATTGTCGTGGCGTTTGCCGCCTCCATTCCCCTGTATCTTTCCGGTGACTTCTCCTCGTACGTGAACGCGCTGTTCGACGCCGTCTCCTCGCTCACCACGACGGGGGCGACCTTGGCCGACGACATCGACCATCTGGGGTACGCGCAGGTCATGTGGCGCTCCGTGCTCACGCTGTTCGGCGGGCAGACGGTCATCGCCATCGCACTGTACTTCGGGCTGTTCGGCGAGGGCGGCTACGCGCTGGTGGCGGGCAGTCGCAGCAGGGGCGATGAGCGCACCCCGCATGCCGATGACATCGTGCGCGTCATCTTCAAGGTGATGTGCTGCTATCTGGTCATCGGCACGGCAATCGTCTTTTTCATCGGTCTGGCTTCGGGAGCACCTGCCGTCGACGCGCTCATGACGGGCTTCACGCTCGTCGCGAACGCGCTGAGCACGGGCGGTTTCGTGCCGCATACGTCAGGGCTCATCTACTACCACTCGCTCGGCCTGGAGGCGGTGCTCGCGGTGTTCATGCTGCTGGGCGCCATCAACTTCGGCATCTACTCGTTCGTGTTGCGGGGCAAGCTCAAAGTGCTGCTCAAGAACTCCGAGCTGCGCACGTTTGCCATCTGGCTTCTCGTGCTGACGGTGTTCGTCACGATGGCGCTCACGCGCGACCAGGTGTACACGTCGCTTGCCGGCATGTTCTCGATGGGGGCGTTTTCGGTCATCTCGTCGGCGACGACGAGCGGCATTCAGACGGTGTACCCCGAACAGTACGGCATCTCGCTTTCCGAGGGCACGCTCATCATCTTGAGCGTCGCCATCTTGTTCGGCGCCTGTTCGCATTCGACGGGCGGCGGCATCAAGATCATACGCATCACGGTTGTGCTGCGCTGGATCGTCTACTCCATCATGCGCTACCTCATGCCCGAAAACGCGCACGTCCGGGTGAAGTACGAGCATTTCGGCCCTAAAAGCCTCACGGCGCGCGATGCGATGACGGCCATGACCATCATGATTCTCTACATTGCCGCCGCCGCGTTGGGCGCCATGCTCTTCATCGCCCACGGGCACGATTCGGTGCAGTCCATTTTGGAATCCGTCGCCTATGTCTCGAACGCGGGCGTGACGGCGGGTCTGACCTCCCCGGACATGAGTCTCGACCTGAAAGTCGTCGCGATTCTGCTCATGTGGGTGGGCCGCCTCGAGTTCATCGCGATTTTCGCCGCTTTCGCGAGCTTGATCATCTCCATCCGCCCCGAGAACCTCACGCAGGGCAAGCGCGAGCGGGCGTTGCGCAAGCTCAAGAGCCTCACGCGCGGCGGCGCCGCCTGGCACAGACGCCGTTCGCAGAAGAAGGGCGCCCGCGGTGCTCGTGAGAAGAAAGCACGAAAGGACGTGGGGGGACG
>CASDTD010000076.1 GCA_949283445.1 uncultured Coriobacteriia bacterium
CGCTGCGATTACTCGCAGGGAGCCCACATGACCTGCTTGGGCTTCTTGGCGAGCTCGGCGGCCATCTCCTCCAGGTGTCCGAACCTCATGCAGTCGCCCAGGCAGTTGTGCACGCAGACCGGCTCGCGGTTGCGCTCCAGGCGGCTGGCGCACAGGTCGCACAGGTCGGTCGGGACGGGCACGTTGTTGAAGTTGAAGGAATGACCCTGGTCATCCTCTTCGCTCTTCTGCCAGGGCCCGTCCACGTAGAGCTTGATGCCCCACTTGCCGACGCCGAAGTCGTGCTCCTCCTTGCAAGAGACCTCGCAGGAGTGGCAGCCCGTGCAGTACTCGTAATCGATGAGAAGTGCGTACTTAGGCATGTTCTAGTCCTCCAATCCCGACGTCTCCGCAGGCGCCGTCGTCACTTCCGTGATGTAGTCCATCGTGGGAGCGAAGCGCTCTTGAATTTCCGTCAGGTCCGTGTCATAGCTCTCGGAAAGCGGCACGATATTGCAGCAGTTGCACTTGTAGACCGCGCCGAAGCCGAGCTCGTTGCTGTGATGCACCGGCACGAGCGTGTTGGTGTTGGACTGCCACGCGCCGTACAGGCTCGGCTCGTCCGGGTCCTGCTCAGGGAACCACCAGCCGTGCTGCGCGAGCACGGTGCCCTTCCTCACGATGGGCGACACCTTGGCCTTGTACTTGGCGGCTCCGTACATGTTCTCCAGCTCAACCCACTGGCCGTTCACGACGCCCTTTTCCTTGGCATCTTCGGGGTTGATTTCCACGATGGGGTCGGGGTTAATCTCGCGCAAGACGGGAACCTGACGGTTTTCGGAATGGAAGAAGCAGAACGTGCGCGCGCCGGAGGTCATGGTGAAGGGATACTTCTCGGCAATCTCGGCATGCGGCAAATCGCGGCTCGCCCACTCTTGCCTGTCAGATTCCGGCACATGGGAATGCTCGCCTGCGTTGCAGGTCAGGCCCGCCGTATAGTCAT
The DNA here is from genome assembly GCA_949283445.1 of uncultured Coriobacteriia bacterium. Next base: position 983 of record CASDTD010000076.1, read on the forward strand.
CGGTCACCGGGCTCATCGGGGACTCGCGATAATACGGCAGCGGGTCTTCGCCATTTTCGGCATAACCACTGCTCCACAGCTCGACGCGGCCGGTTGCCGTGAGGAAGCCCGGCTGTCCGTCAGGACGCAGCTTGCCCAGCTCGTATTTGCGGTAGTACACCTTGCGCTTGAACTTGACGAGCTTTTTCACATCGTCGAACTTGTGACGGCCCTCGAGACGGTTTTTCTCGAGGTAATCCAGCGGCGTGGCGTACTGTTCCGCGACTTCGGCACCCATGGCGTGCGCAAGCAGGCATTCAATCTCCGTATCGCTTTTCGCCTCGCCCACGGTAATGGCCTTGTTGCCGATGCCCGTGGTGATGGAGGCAGCACCGTAGTGCGTGCGGTTGACGGAGTCATGCTCGGCCACTGTGGAAAGCGGCAAGAACAAATCGCAGGTTGCCTGAATGGTGGGCGTCATGAACACGTCCGTGCCGAAGCAGAACTCGAACGAGCGCAGCATGGCCTTGTGCCAGCGCTGCGGCTCTGCCGAGCACGAAGGCGCGAGGAAGTTCGTGGACTGAATCCAGCACATGCGCACGGGGTACGGCTCGTCGGTTTCGAGCGTGTCGAGCATGCAGTCGGACTGGGCGACCATGAGCTGGTTGCAGTACAGCGGGTATTTATCCATGCCGATACACTTGTTGCGCAGTTCTTCAGGCATGGAATACCAGCCCTGGCTGATGAAGGCGCGCGTGTCGGTGTTGTTTTCCGCCATGTCCTCTTTCACCGACGAGGCCATGTCCTCGGGAGCGGACAGGTCGGCGATCACGTTGCCACCCGGAACGTCCAGGTTACCGGTGATGGCGATGAGCGACACGACGGCCTGTGCCGCCTGCATGCCGTTGGGGTTCTGGTCAAACGCGAGACCCCACGCGATGGAAGCGGGCTTGGCATTGGCGTACATGCGCGCCGCCGCATAGATGTCGTCGGCCTCGACGCCGCAGATCTGCGCGGCCTTCTCGGGCGTCATCTCCTTGACGCGCGCGGCGAACTCGTCGAAACCGTAGCACCACTTGTCCACGAAGTCGTGATCGTAGAGATCTTCGGAAATGATGATGTTAGCCCAGGCCATGCCCATGGCGGCATCCGTGCCGGGGCGCACGCGCAGCTGGATTTCGGAACGCGTGGAAAGCCACGTGACGCGGGGGTCGACGGAGATGAGCTTGGCACCGCGCTTCATCAGGTCGATGACGCAGTGGCCGAAGAAGCCATCGGCATTCGACTCGAGCGGCGCCTTCGCCCATACGACCATGACCTCGGGCACCGTGTACTGCGGGTCATCGTAGCCGCCCGGCAAGCCGCCAGCGTAGTCGAGCTCGGGATACAGCGCGCCCAAGACCATTTGGGAGGCCATCATGCGCGGCTGGTAGCAGGCGAAGCCGGAAAGCGGCGAGCACATGTTGGGCGTCTTGAAGATCGCGCCGATGAAATCCTGCTGCAGCATGCCGTCGCGGCCGGTGCCCAGCATGACGGTGAACGTCTCGGGGCCGTATTTGGCGGTGAGCTCTTTCCATTTGCTGACGACCATGTCGATGGCCTCGTCCCAGGAAATACGTTCCCACTTATCGTCCTGGCCACGATACTGCGGATCGCGCTTCATGGGGTAGAGCACGCGGCTCTTGTTGTACACGTAGTCTTTCAGCGCGACGCACCTCGGGCACAGACGGCCCTTGGTAATGGGGTCGTTCTCGTCGCCTTCCACGTGGTCGAGCCTGCCTTCGCTGTCCACATACAACTTCAGACCGCAACCAACCGGATGACACCCCGGGGGAGACCACACCGACGTGCGCGTCACGGTGAACTCGCCATCTTGGTAGCGCCACGGCTTGCCGAGGTCGTTCTCGAATTCCATATCGCAACCCTTCCTTTCCGTGCAGACATGTTGAGCAAATTCGATAAAGCGCCCGTGAAACACGTTCCTTGAGCGCAACACGAGTGTAGGCAGCCATACGTTTTTTGCTCGCGAGGGTTTTGGCACACACTCCCCTCCCGGCATGCGAATTTGGAACAGACCGGGGTTTGTGTCCCATATGACGAACAAGCATGCGCTCACCGTTTGCTGGCAAAACCACACGCTGGTATCCCGTAGCCGATGTCACAGCGTGCGCTACAATGGCCGAAGAGGAAAACCGGGCTGTCAGGCGGCTCTTGCGCAGATTGCCGGCAGCGATGAGATGGGATTGCCGATGTATTGCACCAACTGTGGATTCATGCTCGAAGACGACGCCAAGTTCTGCACGAACTGCGGAACAAAAGTCGAGGAACCCCCTGCAGACGAGAACGCCCCATCTGACGAGACGGTGGTTCTGCCCGACGCTGCCACACCCGCTGACGAAACCGTCATCTTGGGCGGTGCTGCCGTCATGCCCGAGCCCGCCGCGCCCCAAGAAGAGCCGGTCGACATGACGCACGCCTTCGACCCGCAGGCCTCCCCCGGCGCCACCGCGCAGATGCCGCCCGTCGGCACCGTACCTGCGCCCGCGCGCAATTTCGACGCCGTGCCCCCCGAAGAAGTCGTCGGCAAGACAGCCCAACCCAAAAAGAAACTTGGCACTGGCGCCATCGTCGGCATCGTCGTCGGCGCCGTTGTCGTCGTTGCGGCCATCGCCATCTGCCTGTTCTTGTTCGTGTTCTCGGGCGGCAAGGAAAGCACGGTGAGCTTCGAGACGGCGGGCGGTTCCACCATCGAGGCCGTCCAGGTTGCCGAAGGAGAATCCATCAATTCCCCCGCCAATCCCGTCAAAGACGGCTATAGCTTCGACGGCTGGTACGCCGACCCCAACTTCACCACGCCGGTTACTTTCCCCCTCTCCCCTGCAGAAGACATGACGCTGTACGCGAAATGGGTCCCCATGGTCGAGGGCAACAATACCAGCGCCGGGTCGACTTCCGAAACGTACACGGCCGACGACCAGGCGCGCGCGGCCCTGAAAGGCTACCTCTCCTCGCTCGAGGACGCCGACAAGGCCGTGCACGATTTCGCCACCGACGATTTCAACAAGAAGTTCAACAAGGGGACGAGCAAGGTCCTCGATTGCCTCGACGACTGCAGCGACGCGCGCCAGAAGGTATACGAGTTGCTGACCGACGCATCGGGCACGCAGTGGAGGGTGTCCACGCTTGCCATCCCCGAAACGTACGCAGAAGAGCGTGCCCTGCTCGAAGAGGCATCCGACACGCTCATCACCCGCCTCAACGCCTATGAAAACGCTCTGCACACCATCAACAGCATGGGGCCCAGCGCCACATCCAAGGAAATCGAGACGGCCATCGAAAGCTATCTCAACGACGGGCATGTGGCCTACAAAGACTACAAGTCCATCGTGAAGAAGCTCAGGAACAACCTGTAGGAAGGTGCGCTGCAGACCATGAGCATCGCCAACACGCCCGAAGCGGGCAGCCAGGCAAGCCGCGCGGCCTCCCAACCGAAACGCCTTCGCCGACGCTTCCCCGCTTGCATCGTCCTCGCCGTCTTGACGGGCAGCCTGTTGCTCGTCGGCTGCGGCCAGCAAGCCACCAGCAGCGAGCCCCCAAGCGAGATTGTCAACCCCACGCAAGACCAACAGGCCCAAACGCAGCAACAAGAAGCCCCCGCACCAGAGCCCAAGGGCAAGCTCGATGGGTTCACCGTCTGCATCGATGCCGGTCACGGCAACACCGTGAGCACGAAGTCCTACCCCAACAACCCCGATGAAGACGAAAGCGAAGACGGCATCGTCCAACCGCTGGGGACGAGTGGCGAAGAATCTGGCAACGAATACGCCGTCAACCTGAAGGTCGCCAAGCTCCTGCAGAAAGACCTGGAAGACGAAGGCGCCGAAGTCGTCATGGTGCGCACCACCAACGACGTGGTGATCAGCCCGAAAAAACGGGCGCTCATCGCCAACGACTGCGACGCAGACCTGTTCATACGCCTACACTGTGACAGCGCCGGATCTTCGACGCGGGGCTTTCTCACCCTGCTTCCTGCAAACACGGGCTACCAGGCAGACGGTGACCTCTACAAGAAAAGCCAGGCCATGGGCGAGCAGATGCACGAGCAAATCGTCGAAGAGCTTGGCTGCAACGACCGCGGTTGCACCGTCAGAAGCGACCAAGGCGGCTTCAACTGGTGCAAGGTGCCCTGCGTGTTGTTCGAGATGGCGAACATGGACAACGCGAAAGACGACGCGCTGCTCGCGACGGAATCCTACCAGTCCGAACTTGCATCGGCGATAGCACACGCGACGGTGAACTACCTGACCGGCGAGTGATACCATCTCTAGGTCAACAGCAGGCAAGAAGGCTTTTTCATGTTCGAACGATTCAAGAACGCAAGCGGCATCATCTTCGATTGCGATGGCTGCTTGCTCGATTCCATGGACACCTGGCATTCCGTCGAGTACGCGCTCATCGA
>CASDTD010000077.1 GCA_949283445.1 uncultured Coriobacteriia bacterium
GCGGTGGAAGACGAGTCGTATATTCCTTGCCGAATTGTCGAGACAGACTGTGGCCCTGGGAAAAAGAAAACCGATCGCAACTTGGGCAGCGTGATAGTCAAGCCCTGCGAAGAATTGTTCGGCTCGGAGTCTGTTGACGAGAGACTCGACGCCGAGCAAGCGTTCTTCCGCATCACGACTGTTATGGGTTCGGCGTACCGATAGGAGGGCGAGGGACCTGCGGGCGAGCTTCTTTCGGAGCGCTTGAGCGAGCCGCATGCTGTGCAAGCCGACGTTGGGGCTGAGACACCCTTGGCGCTGCTCGGGGAGCAGGACAGCAGGCGCTCGAGTCGTTTTCTCTCGTCCGAAGGCGTCATGCAGATGCGGGAACCCACCAACGTCAACGAGGTGATACTCACGTGTGCGGGCCAGGTCGACTACATCATGCCCTCGGCTGATGGCGCGTCGCTCGCGTCGAGCCTGCGCCTTACGCGAGGGTGTTTTGAGGGAAGCGACGTTTCGCTTGTCTCGTTGCCGAATGCATGTGGGCTGGCGCAAAAACAGTCGGGTTGCTGCGGGGAGCTGCTCGCCGCTCTGCGAAAAACTGGCGTTGACTGCGTGGCCGCTGCGAGTGGGTGCGATCCTGACCTGCGCGACGAGCGCATCCAGCGGCTTGTCGGGGAAATTGAAGCGAACGGTTTGCTCGCTTGTGGCTTGGGCGAGAACCCGTTGTTGATGTTCGAGCTCAACGATATTCGGCTTGCCGTGGCCTCGCTTTCTGCGGAGGCATGGAGTGGCGAAGCTGGTCCTGCGGCAATTCGCGCGGCAAAGGAGCAAGGCGCAGAATTCGTCTTGGCGTATCTGGACTGCATGTCGTCGGGCGCGCTCGATTGCTCCGGGCGTCGAGGCATTGCAGCTGAAGTTGCCGAAGCGGGCGCGGATTACGTTATTTGCATGGGCGATGCCGATGTCGCGGAATACGTTAAGCACGCGACGCGCGACGGCAGGGTCGTTCCCATCGCGACGTCTTTGGGGACGTATTTTTCGACGGCGAAAGGCGCACCGGCTTTGTCTGCGATGCTACGACTGTCAGTTCGCAAGGACGAGCGCGGCGTTGTGACGGTCAAAGACAGGTTTATTCCGCTCAAACGCTTCGGGTCATACCAGGGGGTGGCAAACGCAGTCGCGGCGGCAAGCGAGTTCTTCAATGAGAAGTACACTCCCAAGAACTTTAAAAACGTCCAGGCTGACGTGGCGAAGCGTCTTGGGGAGGGCATTTCGCCCGACGATTCGCGCCGGGTGAAGTTGCGCACGCACAATCAACCGCAGCTGACGGTCGGGGAAATCGTCGAGCTGTGCGGCACAATCAAAAACGAAGAGGTTCTGAAGAAGCTTGCCGGGATGTACAACAAGCCTGTGGAGCGAGTGGTTTTCCGTGCTCAGGATTTGACGCCGGGCTGCGTGGCGGTACAGGCTTCTTCGGCATCGGGGTACAGCATTCCCACGGACGAGGCCGTGAAGAAAGGCGCGATGCTGATTATTGGTAACAAGCAGCCGAAGTCTGTGAAAGTGCCCTATCTTGCCATTGAAAAACCGCGCGAGGCGTCTAGGCGTATCATGCGGGCAATTCGCGACAAGTACGATCCCATTGTCGTGGGCATTACCGGCACAGTGGGCAAGTCCACTACCAAAGAGCTCATGTACGCTGCGTTCAGGCAGCATTACAAGACTCTGTGCATCGAGGGGAATTGCAACACGTTTAGCACGGCAAGCGTGGTTGCGCAGAAGCTTACGCCCGATACGCAGGCGTATGTGCAAGAAATATCCGGCGGAAACCACGGTGTGTGCTCAGGGGTTTCCAAGATGATCCGCCCCAATATCTGCATCATCACCGCCATCGGAGAGGCGCATCTAGATGCGATGGGGTCGATAGAGAACATCGTCAAGGAAAAGATGTCGATAACAACGGGCATGCAGGAAGGTGGCGTGCTCATTCTCAATGACGATAGCGAATATCTGCATGAGCAGCATCCTGATTGCCGGGTGATTCGCTACAGCATGAGCAACCCGCAGTGCGATTACTACGCGGAAGACATCGTCGAGCAGGGTAATCAAATTCGCTTCACCATCTGCTGTGCCGAGGGGAAGTTCAAGGCCCTGTTGAATATTCCGGGCCTGCACAATGTCGGTAATGCGCTGGCGGTTTTTGCTGCTGGCAGGGAAGCTGGCGTGACGCCTTACGAAATCATTTCTGGCGTGGCGCGGTTTTCTTTCAGCGATTCGAAGCTGGCGTCTAACAGGGTGCGCCAAAACATGGTCGATTACCGTGGGTACAAGTTCTTCATCGACACCTATAACGCTTCGCCCAGCTCGTTGGCGAGTGCAGCACGGACGTTCGGAGGCATTGAAATCCCCGAAGGTGGAAGGCGGATTGCCCTCGTGGCGGACATGCTGGAACAAGGGGAAGAGCATCAGCAGATTCACTTCGGCTCTGGCGTCATGCTGGCGGAAAGTTGCGTCGACTGCACGTTCGCGTATGGCGATGACGCCAAGTACCTTGTCGAGGGCATCAGGTCCAAAGGTGGCGAGGCGTACTATTTCGCCGACCGCGATACCTACAACCGCACGATTGCTGCAGCCGTTCGTCCCGGGGATGCAATTCTCGTGAAAGGCAGCCACGCGATGCATCTGTACGAAGAGACCGTGGTTCCTGTGTTCGGGGATGTCGTAGGGTAGGAGGGCGGCACAATGCCTTGCGGCACTTTGGGGCTCTGCTGAGTATGCTTCAGGTGCCTGGCGGGCACTTTGGGCCTCTATTGAGTACGGCTCGCGTGTCTAGCGAGCACCTGGGTGCCTTGCTGAGTACGGAGCCTTGCGATTTCGTACTCATTAGAGGCGTCAAGTGCCGCGACGTCCGCATCATCATACTCAGCGAAGGCCCCAAGTGCCGAGGTGTGCAGAGCACGGAAGCTCTGCATCCTCATCTCCCCTCCGTCCGCTACAATACTCCCATCCCAAATGCGTAGGAGGCGCGAACATGAAGGGCATCATTCTCGCGGGCGGGTCGGGCACGCGCCTGTACCCGCTCACGTCGGTCACCAGCAAGCAGCTGCTGCCGGTCTACGACAAGCCGATGATCTACTACCCGCTTTCGGCGCTCATGCTGGCGGGCATTCGCGATATCCTTATCATCTCCACGCCGCGTGACCTGCCCAATTTCAAGAATCTTCTGGGCGACGGCTCGCGCATCGGCGTTTCCTTCTCCTATGTCGAACAGCCCAGCCCCGATGGTCTCGCGCAGGCCTTCATCCTGGGTGAAGAATTCATCGCGGGCGATTCCTGCGCCCTCGTGCTTGGCGACAACATCTTCTACGGCAACGGCATCGACAAGATGTTGCACGATGCCGGCTCTCTGGAGCAGGGCGCGACGGTGTTCGGCTACTATGTGGACGACCCCGAACGTTTTGGCGTCATCGAATTCGATGAAAACAACAAGGCTGTCTCTATCGAGGAGAAACCTGTGCACCCGCGCAGCAACTATGCGGTGACGGGGCTGTACTTCTACGACAACCGAGTGTGCGAATTCGCTCGGCAGCTCAAGCCTTCACCGCGTGGCGAGCTCGAGATTACCGACCTCAACCGCAAGTACTTGGAGGATGGCAGTCTGCAGGTGGTCACGCTGGGGCGCGGCTACGCTTGGATGGACACGGGCACCATCGAGTCGCTCTACCGTGCCGGCGAATTCGTGCGCGTCGTCGAGCAGAGCACCGGCCAGAAGATCAGCGCGGTGGAGGAAATCGCCTACACGAACGGCTGGATCGACCGCGACATGCTCCTGGAGTCCGCGCAGGCATACGGCAAGAGTCCGTACGGCCAGCACTTGCGCCAGGTGGCGGACGGCCACATTCTCATCAAGAAGAGGAAGTAACGTGAAAACCTATCTCGTGACGGGCGGCGCCGGCTTCATCGGCAGCAACTTCGTGCTGCACCTGCTCATGCACCATGACGACATCCGCGTCGTCAATGTCGACAAGCTCACTTATGCGGGCAATCTGGAGAACCTCGCCGGTATCGAGGGCGATGCCCGGCACATTTTCGTGCGGGCCGACATCTGCGATGCAGCCGCGATGCGCGAAGCGTTCGAGTGCTGGCAGCCCGATTACGTCGTGAACTTCGCGGCGGAGTCCCACGTCGACCGTTCCATCGCCGACCCCGGCGTGTTCGCGGACACGAACGTGCTGGGCACGGTCACGCTGCTGAACGTGGCGCGCGCGGCTTGGGAGCAGCCGGACGGCAGCTATGAGCCGAGCAAGCGCTTCTTGCAGGTCTCGACTGACGAGGTCTACGGCAGCCTCTCGCTCGACGAGTCGGACACGTTTTTTACGGAAAGCACGCCGCTGTCCCCGCATAGCCCCTATTCGGCGAGCAAGGCCTCGGCCGACCTGTTCGTCAAGGCTTACGGTGACACTTACGGCATGCCGGTGAACATCACGCGCTGCTCCAACAACTACGGGCCGCGCCAGTTCCCGGAAAAGCTCATCCCGCTCATGATTTCCAACGCCTTGCATCACGAGAAGCTGCCCGTGTATGGGGATGGCCTCAACGTGCGCGACTGGCTGTACGTGGAAGACCACTGCAAGGCCATCGACCTCGTGCTGGAGAAGGCGCCGCTGGGGGAGGTCTACAACGTCGGCGGACACAACGAGCGCGCCAACATCGACATCGTGCGGCGCATCATTGCCGAGGTCGCGTCGATTACCGGAGACGCGGAAATCGATGAGAACCTCATCGAGTACGTCGCGGACCGCAAGGGACATGACCGCCGCTACGGCATCGCCCCGGACAAGATCAAGCGCGATCTGGGGTGGGAACCTGAGACGTGCTTCGAAGACGGTATCGTCGCCACGATTCGCTGGTACCTGATGAATCAGGACTGGGTAGAGCACGTGCTGAGCGGGGAATATAGAAAGGCGCGCAAAAAAGACGACCGCGATGCCTAGGACGAGCCTAGGGCATACGCGGTCGAAACTCAAATAGCGCTGCCTGAATTCCACCGCAGGCATCCGCTGGCTGAAGTATAGCATGCAAACGACTGTACGGCGAGTATCGGGAAGGCAACTGAGAGGGCATGAACGAGAGCATCACATCGGGTAATTTCACGTTCACAAAAACCGGCATCGACGGTGTGGTTATCGTCGACGTGAAGTCATATGGCGACGAGCGCGGCTACTTCATGGAGACGTACAAGCGCCCGGATTTCGTCGCCGGCGGCATCGACGCGGGATTCGTGCAAGACAACCAGTCCGCTTCCTCGAAGGGCGTGCTGCGCGGGTTGCACTATCAGATTGAGTACCCGCAGGCCAAGCTCGTGCGTGTGGTCGAGGGGCGCGTGTTTGACGTGGCGGTCGACCTGCGGGAGGGCAGCTCCACCTACGCCCAATGGGTGGGCGTGGAGCTCTCGGCGGAAAACCGGCGCCAGCTGTTCATCCCGCGTGGGTTCGCGCACGGCTTTCTCGTGTTGTCTGAACGTGCGGTGTTCTGCTACAAGGTCGACGACGTCTACCATCCTGACGACGAGGGCGGCATACGTTGGGACGATCCGGATATTGGCGTGGGGTGGCCGGCGCTGGAGGGCGACACTGCGTTCGACGCCGCGAAAATCACACTGTCGGAAAAGGACAAGATGCAGCCGTATCTGGCAGAGTTCATGCGTTGAGAGAGCAACTAGAGCAGCCTGACACGCACCTGTTCGATGTTGTGGGCGATGCCTCGTGCGATGAATGGAGCGCGCGGCGCGAGCGTTTCGTCTGAGGACAACACGTCTTTCGTTTCTTCTGCGAATCCGTCGAGAGAACCAATGTCAAGCCAGTCTGTATCTGGGGTCATGAGCAGTTGTCTTATGCTGTTCTTGTTAAATGGTTTGCTTTCGAACCAGAAGTTCCCCGCTTGCAGCGAGCTCAGGGGGGACGTGTGCCACAGGCTGTTTCCGTTGTCGAATAGCGGGGCCATGCGGTATTCGAGCGTGTCGATGTTGCGAATGAGCCCGAAATTTCTCCAGTGGCGGTCTGTGTTCGCGATGAGATAGTCGCACACAAGCATTTCCGAAAGAGCCCGTTCCGCGTTCTTGATGCCCAAAGATTCGCATGTGTCGAGATAAGCATTGAGTGCATGTCTGCCATCGGCTTTTTTGACACGGGGTCTCAGGTGCCAAGCGGGGATGTACTCCTCGCGGCGTGTGAGAAAGTTTTCGCAAACGCTTACAGGAATTCCATGATGCGCCTCGATGTGATAGGAGACGAAGTCGCTCTCGTTAAGCAGACGTTTTTGAAGGGCGGTTGCTATGCATTCGTTGTAGGGAATCTGCTCGTCTCCTCCGCCGCCCTTGAGAAGGAGCCTGCTGTTACCCCTGCAAACCCATTTCTTCGGGAGCTGTCCTTCCGACGTGTTGTCGGGCGATCGTTCGCTGCCCACGTGCTCAAGCCAGCTATCGCCAGAATCGTCGAATACATTGTCGAAGAAGTTGATATCCTCCCATTTAAGTTCCCGCGCGGCTTCGGGACGGATCCAGTACTGGTCTGAAAGCGAAAGTCCCAAACTGGAGAAGGGAATGCTTTCCGGCGTCTCGAAGCCCAGCTCGATGAGCTTGCTATCGATTCCCTCGCGCTCTGCAGGAATCGTTCGGTGCCGCCACCATTCGTAAAGAGCGGCAGCGGAGGCGTAACGGCCTCCTCCGGAAACGACTCCGATGGGCGCATGCGCGGCATCGTGGATGACATGAGATGCCGAAAAATGACAGTTGGCGCGGTCATAGGTGAAGTCAAGCACCTCATATTCTGCATTCATCAACGTGTAGCGCTGTTTGTCGGGGGCATTCTTCGTGCTCGGCCTGCCGGTTTTTGTGCCGTGAGCTTGACGTTCCTCGACGCTCGCAGCGTTCACTGCCCACACGTTGCCTATCTTCTCGGCTGTCAGTGCACCGCTTGATATGAGCTGTTGCACACGCTGTCTGCTCACGTTCAACATCTGAGCGGCTTGCGTGACGCTGAGACTGTCAGGCACCGTAAATCTCCCTTCTAAAATCAAGTTCCTACCAAATGACAGTAGTTTCACTTATATCCTTAGTATAGAAAACCCTTGTCAATTGACAAGGGTTTCTGCACAGAAGCTATGAAGGAAAACCCTTGTCAAATGACAAGGGTTTTCCTGATGCCCCCTTGTCACGCTTGTGTGAGCTTTGCGCGCTCTTCACCCCGTTTGCCGCAGCTACCTGCTAGGATAAGCGCAGCGAATTCAAACGTGAAAGCGGAGGATGAGATGCCCCAGTATGATTACCTTGTTGTTGGCGCCGGTCTGACGGGCGCGGTGTTCGCCCACGAAGCGAAAAAGGCGGGCAAAAGCTGCCTGGTCATCGACAAGCGCGACCATATCGCGGGCAATGTCTATACCAAGAAAGTCAACGGCATCAACGTCCATAAATACGGAGCGCACATCTTCCATACCTCCGACAAGCACGTGTGGGAATACGTGAGCCAGTTCGCCGAGTTCAATAACTACATCAACAGCCCCGTCGCCAATTTCCACGGCCATATGTACAACATGCCGTTCAACATGAACACGTTCGCGCGCATGTGGGATATCCGCACGCCCGAAGAGGCGAAGGCGAAAATCGAAGAGCAGGTGGCCGAGCTCGGCATCACCGAGCCGAAAAACCTCGAAGAGCAGGCGCTTTCGCTGGTAGGCACTGACATTTACCGCACGCTGGTCAAGGAGTACACCGAAAAGCAGTGGGGGCGCGACTGCAAGGACCTGCCCGCGTTCATCATCAAGCGCCTGCCGGTGCGCTTCACCTATGACAACAACTACTTCAACGACCGCTACCAGGGCATTCCCATCGGCGGCTACACCAAGATGGTCGAACGCATGCTCGACGGCGTCGAGGTGCGTTGCGGGGTCGAGTTCAAGGACCTCATCGCCGAATCTCCCGATATCGCCAGCCGCATCATCTACACCGGCCCCATCGACGATTACTTCGACTACCAGCTCGGGCCGCTGGAATACCGCTCCCTGCGTTTCGAGACGGAGCTGCTCGAGGGCGTGGAAAACTGGCAGGGCAACGCCGTGGTCAACTACACGAGCCATGACGAGGCGTTCACGCGCATCATCGAGCACAAGCACTTCGAGTTCGGGCACGACGAGGATGGCAACGTCCTGCCCGATACGGTCATCACGCGCGAGTATCCGACAAACTGGCAGGTGGGCGACGAGCCGTATTACCCCATGAACGACGAGAAGAACAACGCGCTCTACGCCGAATACGCCAAGCTCGCGAAAGCCGAGGAAAACGTCGTGTTCGCCGGGCGCTTGGGTGCTTACAAGTACTATGACATGGCGCCGTGCATCGCCGCCGCGCTCGATTTGGCGGCACGCGAGCTGGAGTAGCGGCGTTTGCAGTAGGCAGGCGAGCTGCCGATGGGCCTCGTGATGCACAAACCGGTATGCTGGCGACGTGCGAGGCGGCAGAGCTGTGCTTTGGCGACAATGCGGGCATGAAAACGGGGGCTTTTTGCCGTCAGAGTAC
>CASDTD010000078.1 GCA_949283445.1 uncultured Coriobacteriia bacterium
GAGCGATCTGCGCAGGTCGGGGTTGTACCGCTGCTCGTTCGAGACGGCGTCGTAAAAGCATTTCCAAAGCTGTCTGTACGACAGCTCGTCGCAGCTGCGGTCAGGAACGGTCAGCATGTCGGTGAGCACCAAGGCCGTCGCCCCCTCGCGCTGCACGCCCGCGATGCCGTGCACCTCGTCGTATATCACGAACGGCTGCGTGTTGAACCGCTCTGCAAAGTGGCGCATCATGATGGGCACAACGTTCGCGTTCGGGTTGATGCAGGCGAAATACACGCCGTTTTCCATCTTCTCGAAGCGCAGGAACTGATACATGCGTTCGCGCTCGTTGTACACCGCCTGCACCAGCGCCCTGACGCGCGCCACGCAGTCGACGGTGATGTCGCCAGACACCTTGTACTCCCGCTCCATCGCACGCACGATATAGGAGAACAGCACATCTTCCTTGCCCTCTTCATCCGAAAGAAACGCCGTCCGGACCGCGCGCCACACCTCAACGCCCGCCCGCGAGCACAGCCCCACGCGCACGCGCTCCGCATGCGCACGATTTGTCGCGACGTCGATGATCTGCTGGTCAAGCCCCAGCTGGACGCATGCTCCCGGGCAGATGCGCTGCGGAAACAAATGACGCGCATACGCGTCGAACACGGCGCTCAAAAAGCCCTCCAAGCTGCCGTCATAGCACAGCACGGCTCTACTCGCGCGTAACATGCTCATGCGGCACCTCCCCGCGGCAGCAGAAACGCATCGTGCAGGGGAAGCCCGCTACCGCGCCCTTCGCCGAGCGCGGCGTCTGTCGAAACCGGAGTGTCCCCGTGCAGCGCGTGCCCGCGGCCGCCCGGGAATACGGCGAAGGGGTCGCGCGCCTGCTGATGCCCCTCTTCGAACAGCGTCAACTGCCCATCGACCATGCCACGCCTGTTCTTTCGTCCCGCACCCGACGCGCGCGTGGAAGCTGTCAAGCTCGCATGGGCTTTTGCCGGGTCGATGACGTAGCCTTCGGCAACCCGGCCCGAACAGGTTATGAAATACCCCGCGCGCTTCAGGCTCAAGCCCAGCGTCTTGAGGTCGTCGAAGCACAAACGCCCGCGCCTTCGCGCGCGCACGATGCGGTGCGCCGTTTTCACGCCCAGGCCGGGAACGCGCAGAAGCTCTTCATATGAGGCGCGGTTGACCTCGACAGGGAACAGATCCGGATGCCGCAACGCCCATGCCGCCTTCGGATCGACATCAAGCTGCAGGTTAGCGTCTTGCGCCGTGAACAGCTCCCCCACCGTAAAACCGTAGAACCTGAGCAGCCAATCGGCCTGGTACAAGCGGTGCTCCCGCGTGAGGGGCACTTCCATTCCCAACCCGGGGAGGCGCCTGTCGGCGTTCACCGGGTTATAGGCAGAGAAGAACACGCGCTTGAGGTCAAACTTGCCATACAACGCCTCGGCCAAGCTGAGTATGTGGCGGTCAGTTTCGGGCGTGGCCCCGACGATGAGCTGCGTGGATTGCCCCGCCGGCGCGAACGGGGCAGGGCGCTGCCGGAGATGTGCCCGACGGGCGAGCTTGCAGTCCTGTTCGTGCTGCAGAATGCCGTTGCTGATAAGACGCATAGGCTCTATGACCGAAGCCGCGGCCTTCTGAGGAGCGAGATAGGCAAGCGACGTTTGCGTGGGGAGCTCTATGTTGACGCTCAGGCGGTCAACGAGCTGCCCCAAGCGCATCGTGAGCTCGGGGGAACAGCCCGGGATGCCCTTCGCATGTATATAGCCGCGGAACCTCTCCTCTTCGCGCAGGATGCGCACCGTCTCTATGATGAGCTCCATGGTGTAGTCGGGGCTTTTCAGCACGCCGCTGGACAAAAACAGTCCCTCTATATAGTTGCGCCGGTAAAACCCGATGGTCAGATCGGCCAGCTCGCGGGGCGTGAACGCCGCGCGGGGAACGTCGTTTGTGCACCGGTTCACGCAGTAGGCGCAGTCATAGCAGCAGATGTTGGTGAACAGCACCTTGAGCAGGCTCACGCACCGCCCGTCGGCGGTAAACGCATGGCAGCACCCCGCGCCGGAGGCGGCCCCCACATGCCCTGCCTTTCCACCGCGTTCGATGCCACTGGACGAGCACGTCGCGTCATATTTCGCGGCGTCTGCGAGTATCTCGAGTTTCTTCAGCAGCTCCATACGCCCTAGTATACCGAACGTATGTTCGGTATACTAGGGTTGACAAAACAAATGTTCGCTTTCAGTCTTCCTCGGACGAACCTTCGAGCTCGGTGTACATGTAGACGAGCGTGTCCATATCGGCGGCGTCGAAAAACCGCGCAGGAGGAACTTCCAGGCATTCGGCTATCTTGACAATCGTGCTCACCATCGGGGAGCACGCACAGCGCTCGATCTTGCTCAGGTGTTGCGGAGAGATGCCCGCAGCGTGCGCAACCTGCTCTTGCGTCTTGCCGCTCCTATTTCTTTGTCTGCGTATGTTTGCCGCCACCAGCAGGTTGTAATCCATGCAAAGCCTCTCGCCATCGGGAGTGCAAAAGATTTTTATCTAGTACATGGGTGGAGACAACCAACTATAGAGTTAGTTTGACTTTATAGGCTCTATTTCAACTTTTATATTGATTTTAACTGGGCATCTAACAGATTCTTCATCGCTGGCAGCGCCTCCGGAAACGCTATGTCCCTCTCCACGCGTCACGGGCATCTCCCCGCCTCGGCCATCCCGTTCGCCGTGTGCAGCCTGCTTGTTCGTGCGCCCGCAGAGCACATCCAAGACATCTTTTCTCGTGTTCGGCAGGCGCAGCAGCCTTTCCAACGCAACGGCCACCTCCCCGCTCTCGCACTGGTAGATGAGGTCATATATGCCGCAGTATGTCGCCAGTCGGTACAAGATGGGGTCACCCGGCTCGCGCTCCGAACAGACGACGATGAAATCCAGTGCGGGCTGCGTGGCAGACGGGTCGTCCAGGTACGCCTCCACGCCGTTCATCAGGTCATCGACGTCTATGAAATGCTCTTCGTCCAGCACGACCAGTCGGCCGCCGCTGACGGCGCAATTGACGAGGAAGTCGAAAAGCGGGGTGGTGTCTCTGGGAGAAAAGCGCATGTCGGCGCCCTCCCCTATGACCGCCGCGAATAAATTCGAGCGTTCCTCGGTCGTCAGCACGACAATCGAACGCGCTGGATATCTTCCGCTGTTCATGTGCACCTCTCCCCAATTGCCCAAGGCAATCGTAGAAAGAGTTTTTATTGACGTTCAATAATTTATATGCGTTGATTTGCCCCGCTGATTGTGGGAGCGGAAACCGTGATGGTCGTAGAATCGCAGAAAGGAAAGCCACCTTTGTCAGCAAGATCGAGCAGTGCACGTCCATGAGCAGAAAACCGCAACGAGACCAGCCGAAACGTAGCATTCAGGTAGCCATGGACAAAGAAGCGCGCGAACAGCTCGTCGTTTTGCTCGCGACCCCGGAACACCGCATCACAAGCCTCAGCCAGCTGTTCGAATGCTTGCTGTTCCTGCTCCAGGGCATTTACATCGAAAACGACGAGACGCGCTTCAGAAAGCGGATCTACGAAATCGCCGCGCACCGCATGACGGACATCGCGAAAGGCAGCGATGGTCCCGAGCTCGTGACCGCCCACCTGACCATCGACGTGGACGCCTGCGCGTTCATGGACTTTCTCAAGAAGAAGTACCGCACGTTGCTCGGGTCACGCAGCAAGGTCGCGACACTCATCGCCTACTGGACCGCGCAGCTTTGCTCGAGCACGCGAGGGCTGCGCTATCTTGCCCGCAGGCTCGAACACGTGCGCCGAGCGCATACGGCCCGGCGCTGAAACGTGCTGTTATACGGTGCCGCCGCGTTCCTCGAACGCTTGGAGTATCTGGCCGGCGCGCATGCGCAGCGTGCCCGACGCGTTTTCCGCATCGAATTTCATGCGCAGGGCCAAGGCCGCGCTTGTCTCCATCGAAATATTTCCCTGCGCGAACTCGACGAGCTGAGTGAGCATGTCGGCAAATTCGCCGTTGCCGTGATAGCACTGGATGGCCTCGTCGATGAGCGGCCAGACCTCGTCGGAATTGGAGGGCGAGGCCGCCCCGTACCCGCAGAAGAACCTGAAAGCCGCCTCGCGCACGATGCCGCTGCCTTCATCGTACAACGCGTCTTCGGCAGCCGCTATGACGTCCTCGTCATAGCGCTGGCCGACTTTGCCCATACAATCGAGCGCGTGAAGCACTTCCCAGCGCGTCTGCGCTTCGGGATACCCCAGCGCGGCGCTGATGTCCTCGACGAAGGGCAGCAGGGCCGCCGCGTTCTCATCGGCTACCAGCGCGATGATCGAGGCCGCTTTTTGGCGCTTGACGCGGCTCGTGCCGGCAAGTTCGTCAACCACTTCGGAAAGCGTTTCCTCGTTTTCGGCCGCCGCATGCGCGAGCTGGGCGCGCAGTTCTTTGTCAGAGCGCTTGGATTCTTCTGCCATAGATGCTCGTCTCCATCCTCGAAGGCGCGATACGCCTTGTCTAATCGTAGAAATAATCGTTGTGAACGGGCAGCTCCTCGGGCTGCTCCATCTGGCTGGCGGTGCCGCGCTCATTCATGGGAACGTAGCTGCGCCGCTGGTAGATGGACTTGTATGCCGGGCGTATGATGCGCTTGCCCTCGACGATTTCCTCGAAGCGGTGCGCGGCCCACCCGGCCATACGAGCCGTCGCGAAAATGGGCGTGTACAGCTCGCGGGGAATGCCGAGCATGCGGTAGACCAGCCCCGAGTACATGTCGACGTTCGCGCAGATGGCCTTCTTGGTGCCGCGAGCCTCTTCGAACAGCTCGGGCGTGAGGCGCTCAATGGTGTCGATGAGGTTGAACTGCTGCTCGTATTCCGTGCCCGCCGCAAGCTCGTGCGCAAGGCGCTTGCAGATGACGGCGCGCGGGTCGCTCAGCGTGTAGACCGCATGCCCCATGCCGTAGATGAGCCCCGAGCCGTCGAAAGCCTCTTTGCGCAGCACGCAGCGCAGATAATCGGCAACCTGCCCCTCGTCGGTGTAGTCGGCGACCGACTCGATGAGGTCGCGGTGCTGATCGGCCACTTTGAGGTTCGCCCCACCGTGCTTGGGACCTTTCAGAGAGCAGATGCCGCCAGCGTACGCCGAGTACGGATCGGTGCCGCTCGACGTCAGGACGCGCGTGGCGAACGTGGAGTTGTTGCCGCCGCCGTGCTCTGCGTGAATCATGAGCATGATGTCGAGCACGCGCGCCTCTTCGGGCTTCCATTCCATGTTGCTGTGGAGCATGTGCAGGATGGTCTCCGCCGTGGAAAGACCGGGTTTCGGCGGGTTGATGTACATCTGCTGCCCACCGTCTTCATGCTGCTTGCGCGCGAGATACGACAAGACGATGATGCGCGGGAGCCTGCTGAGCATCTGGATGGCGACCTCGATTTCATGGTGCGGATCGAACGCGTCGCCTTCGGTGTTGGGGTCGGTCGCGTACAGCATGAGCACAGAACGCCCCATCATGTTCATGACGTTTTTCGACGGGTAGTTCATGATGAGGTTGTTCACGAAACTCATGGGGAGGTCGCGGTACTGGTCGATGGCTCGCTTGAAACGTTCGAGCTGCCCTTCCGTGGGTAAATCGCCCGTCCACAACAGGTAGGCGAGCTCCTCGTAGCCGGGACGGTCCTCTGCAATCGCAGCGTCCACGAGGTCGTTGATGTCATAGCCGCGCAACGTGAGCCGCCCCTTGTCGGGAACGCGCACGCCCTCGTCCGTGAGATAGCCATGGACATCGGATATGGACGTGATTCCCGCGACGACGCCGGTACCGTCGGGGTTGCGCAGGCCGCGTTTCACGTTGAAGTGGTCGTAATAGCGCGGATCGAAACCGCTGTAGGCACCGAAATGCTCAAAAACCTCGGAGTCTTCGACATTGGTCATATACATGCTCTTTTCTGCGGGGCACCGCACGGATTAGTACAAAATCGACGGAAGTCCAGATACAGCATTATACCCGCCCGAAAAACAAAGGAACCTCGACGTTGCAGGTACAGTTGACAGACCGTTATTTGCCTGCCCGGCAAAGGCGCGCCGACCAAGCCTCGGCGGCCTGTTCGCAGGGCGCCTCGCTTGCCACGACGATGCGGTTGGATACCGCCTGCGCATCGTCACGCGTGCAGACAACGACGGCGACGTGCGGGAAAGCCTGACGGCATGCCGCGACGGTGTCATGCAGCACCTGAGATTTCGCCCCCACGCCCGGCGAAACGACGTTGACAGCATACATTCCGCCCGGCGCCAGATGAGCACGTACGAGCTCGAGCGTTGCCGGCGCGAGAAACTCCTGCGCCGGCGTGCGCCCCGCGAAAATGTCATTGACGATAGCGTCGTAGGTGGTCTGGCTCTCACGCAAAAACTCGAGCGCGTCTTGCACGATCACGTTCAGGCGCCTCGTCGCCTCGGTATCGTATTCGACGACAAGGCGGTCGAGGAAAAAGAAGCGTTGAGCCAAAGAGACGACAGCCGGGTCGATTTCCACCACGTCGGCACGCGCCTCGGGATGACAGGTGATGAGCTGCTTGGGAAACGAGAACCCGCCGCCTCCGAGCACGAGCACGTCACGCACGGGAACGGGCGCGTCGAAAACGATGTCGAATGCACGGATATACGCGCTGGGAGATTCCGCCCAGCGCTCGTCGCTCACGTACGTGGCCGATTGGTTGCCGCCACCCACCCGCAGCACACGCGTCGGCTCGCCTTTCGCATCATACGACGGGATTACCCAGGCACGCCCCGCCATCGTGCGAAATGACAAGATGCCATGACGGCGCATCCACCACCGGATGCCTGCCGCAGCTGCAAGCGCTACCGCAACCACTGCGAGCACAACCGTTACTGCCATGCCCTGTCTCCCATCCGCTCTATCGTCAAACCCCGAGGTCTTGGGTGCCGCGCGTCCCTGCGTGCACGCCCCTCGAAAAGAGTACCCATGATTTTCAAGTTTTTTCACACAGGGGCGTTTTTTGTGTTAATATTCCGTCTCGCACCTTACATGCAATGCGGGCGTGGCGGAATGGCAGACGCGCATGGTTCAGGTCCATGTGGGCATTAGCCCGTGGAGGTTCAACTCCTCTCGCCCGCACCAAGCACACGTAGCAGCCAGCTTTTCAGCTGGCTTTTTTATTGCTGGGACCCAGGAGCAGAGGCCAGAGGGGTGCCCGGAGCGCGGAGGCACCGTAAGCACTCAGAGCGCGCAAATTGCACGATACGACGGTGAAATATCGTCACTACCGCGCTTCCCAGCTATACCCATCGACACAACCACATCCCTGCCACTCGAAGTGGACGACTCCACATATGAGCACGCAGTGACAGAAAAACGCGAATTGGAGAGCAGCTTGCCTGGTTATCTGCTCTCCAATTCATCCGAAATTGGCTTATTCGCCATAAACAAAGCAGTTGGAGAGCACTTCGCGTCTTGAATTGCTCTCCAACTCGTTTCTTTCTGGCACGCACAAGCGGGCTTGCCCGCGCGCGCCCGACAGACCCCTACTGCGCTTCCGGCGTGATGACATCGCAGCCCATGTAGGGGCGCAGCACCTCGGGCACCGTGATGGTGCCATCGGCGTTCTGATAGTTCTCGATGACAGCAGCCATCGTGCGCCCGACCGCCAGGCCGGAACCGTTCAGCGTGTGGGCGAAGCGGCGCTTGCCGTTTTCGTCCGTGTACTTGATGTTGGCGCGGCGTGCCTGGAAATCCCCGCAGTTGGAGCAGGAGCTGATTTCCTTGTAATTGTTGTAGCTCGGCAGCCAGACCTCCAAATCGTAGGTCTGACGTGCGGAAAAGCCCAGGTCACCTGTGCACAGGTTGATGACGCGGTAGGGCAGCTCGAGCTTCTGGAGTATGTCTTCGGCACACGCCGTCATGTCCTCGAGCTCGGCGTCAGAGCCCTCCTGCGTGGCGAAACGCACCATCTCGACCTTGCTGAACTGATGCACGCGGATGATGCCGCGCGTGTCGCGCCCCGCAGAGCCCGCCTCCTCGCGGAAGCACGGCGTGAACGCACAGTAGCGGCGCGGCAGCGTGTTGCCGTCGATGACCTCGTCACGGTGCAAGTTGGTGAGCTGCACCTCGGCCGTGGGGATGAGATAGAGGCCCTCAGTCGTCTTGAACAGGTCCTCTTCGAACTTGGGCAGCTGGCCGGTGCCGACGAGCGTCTCGCGGCTGGCCATGGCGGGCACCCAGTATTCCTGCATACCCTTGTCGATGTGCGTGTTCAGCATGAAGCTGATGAGCGCGCGCTCCAGACGGGCACCGGCGCCACGCAGGACGTAGAAGCGGCTCTCGGCAAGCTTCACGCCACGTTCGAAGTCGATGATGCCCAGCTCGGGGCCGAGGTCCCAATGCGCCTTGGGTTCGAAGTCGAACGCGCGCGGCGTGCCCCAACGGCGCACCTCGGGGTTGTCGTTTTCGTCAGCGCCCACCGGGCAGTTTTCGCCGGGGATGTTCGGAATGGAATACGTCAGCGCGGAAAGCTGCTCTTCGGCTTCCTTGAGCTGCTCGTCGAGCGTGGAAATCTGCTCGCCCACCGCGCGCATCTTTTCCTTGGCGGCCTCGGCAGCTTCGGCGTCGCCGGCTTTCATCATCTGGCCGATCTTCTTGGAGACGGTGTTGCGCTCGGACTTCAGCGCCTCGTCTTGCTGGATGATCTCGCGACGGCGCGCGTCGAGCCTCTCGAACTCGTCGTAATCCCATTTCGCGTGGCGGTTCTTAAGCGCCGCCTTCACGACCTCGGGGTTTTCGCGTATGAAACGTATGTCGAGCATTGATCCTCCATAGAGATTCGTTTCTTCGTCTTGAGCATTTTTCGTGCGCAAGTATACCGCGTGCCCAGTTCTCAAGTTCCACAATGTCTGCTTTGCGGTACTATTCCAGCTACGACAAAACGAAAGGACGAATTTCGGATGCTCGACCAGTACTTCAATACGCTCGGATTGACCGGTGGCGTGCTGCTCATATTGGGTATCGGCATCGTGTTCTTCCTCCTCGTTGCCATAGTATTGGAAATGAGAACGCGCAAAGCCTTCCCCAACCGCAAGAAACGCGGCGAAGACGAGGGGCTGTTCGGCTTTGGCGACGATGATGACGATGACCAGTGACGGCACACGCCGCCACAGCTGACGGGAGGTCATGTTCCATGAAACGACATGCAATTGCGGCGTTTGCCGTCGTCGTGAGCCTGGTCGCTTGCCTGTTTTTGCTTTCCGGGTGCGGCTCGGGGGACAAGAAAGCCATCCAGGGTGTCTGGCAGGCAGAGGGCACTGACGTGACCTTCGTGTTCACCGACACGGAATTCAAGATGGTGGGCAACACCTTCACCTACACCATGGACACGAATGCCAAGACCATCAACTACAAAAGCGGCGATTTGGACTACGGCAGCGCCCAGTACAGCTTTTCCGATAACGGGAAAAAGTTGACTTTGAATGAAGATGACGGAAACGGCGGCACAAAGACCACCAATTTCGATAAAGTGTCTGACGACACTTCCGCAGAGCCCGCCGCCGGCGGCGTGACCGACGATGACACCGACGACGGTTCCGGCGGCCAGTAACGCAGTGGCGTTGCGGCGGGAGTAAGCGTACTATTACCGTACATGCGAGTGCGTCGCATGGGCTTGGGCGGCATCATGTCCCGAACCTGGTCAGGTCCGGGAGGAAGCAGCCATAAGGGGCCTCTGGTGGGCGCCCAAGTCCATACGGCGCACTTGTCGTATGCGAGAGGATTCCGATGGAAGTACTGCAATTCTTCATCGATTTGCTGCAAGACCCGCGCGGCTTCATAGCCCAGTGGATTCACGACCTGGGGCCGGTATGGGTCTATACCCCGCTGTTCATCATCGTCTTCGTGGAAACCGGCCTGGTCATCATGCCGTTTCTGCCAGGAGACTCGCTGTTGTTCTGCGCCGGCGTGTTCGCCAACGGCGGCGGGCTGAACCTCGTGCCGCTTATCGCGCTCATGACGCTGGCGGCCATCTTGGGCAACACCTCCAATTACTGGATCGGGCGCAAGATTGGCGCAGCCATCGTGAAAAGCGGCAAGGTCAAGGCGCTTTCCGAAAAGAATCTGGCAAAATCGCAGGCGATGCTCGACAAATACGGGTCGCTCGCCGTGTTCCTGACGCGCTTCTTCCCCATCATCCGCACCATCGCGCCGTTCCTGGCAGGCATGGGCAAGATGAGCTTCCCGCGTTTCACCCTGTTCAACGTCCTGGGCGGTTTTGTCTGGGTCACCTTGTTCACCCTGCTCGGGTACTTCTTCGGCGGTGTGCCGTTCGTCGAGGAGCACTTCGAGTTCGTCATCATCGGCATCGTGGTCATCTCGCTTGTTCCCGCCGTGGCAGGCGCCATCAAGGCGAAACTCGCGCTGAACAAGAGCAAGCGGGCGTCTGCGCAGGAATCTGAGGAGAGCTGAGAGCATGGCGCTGTCTCTGTACCGTAAATACCGCCCGAACGTCTTTTCCGACGTCGTCGGGCAAGAACACGTCGAACGCACGCTGGTCAACGCGGTGACCGAAGGCAACATCGCGCACGCCTACCTGTTCTGCGGCCCGCGCGGCACGGGCAAGACCACGACGGCGCGCCTGCTGGCAAAGGCGCTGCTGTGCGAGGCCGGCCCGAACTGCGAGCCGGACGGCACCTGCGCGCAGTGCCAGGCCATCGCCGAAGGCACGCACCCCGACGTCTACGAACTCGACGCGGCCAGCCGTACGGGCGTGGAAAACGTGCGCAACGAGATTATCAGCCGCGTGAACTTCGCCCCGACGCAAGGGCGCTACAAGGTCTACATCATCGACGAGGTCCACATGCTTTCGGACGCGGCGTTCAACGCGCTACTCAAAACGCTCGAAGAGCCGCCCGAGCACGTCGTCTTCATCATGTGCACGACCGATCCGCACAAGGTGCTCGAAACCATCCAGTCCCGTTGCCAGCGCTTCGACTTCAGGCGTTTTTCCATCGACGAAATCGTGGGGTACCTAGAGCGCATCTGCACCGGGGAAGGCTTCGAATACGAACGCGACGCACTCGAGTTTCTAGCGGCACGTTCTGCCGGCGGCATGCGCGACGCGACCACGGCGCTCGAGCAGGTCGCCGTCTTTTCCGACGGGCATATCACGCAGGCGCAGACGGGCGCGCTGTTCGGCCAGCTCGACGAAGCGGGGCTGTTCCAACTCGCCGACTTCATCGCGGCACACGACGCGGCTGGCTGTTTTCGCTGGGTCGACCAGCTGGTCGCGACCGGCGCCGACCTGACGCAGTTCGCCCACGAGCTTTCCCTGCACCTGCGCAACCTGTACGTGGCGCTCCTCACGGGCGGAGAAGGCGGCATCATCGCCGGCAGCGCGCAGCAAATCGCGCGCTATCGCGAGCAGGCTGCAAGATTCATCGGACCGGACCAGCTTTCGAACGCACTCGTGGTCTGCGGGCAGCTCGCAAACGAGCTGCGCAACTCGACCGACGCGCGTTTGAGCGTGGAAACCGCCCTGACCCGTCTGTGCCGGCCAGAATGCGACCTGACCTTGGAGGCGCTGGCGCAGCGGCTCGAGGCGCTCGAGCGCGGAGGCGTACGCGCGCCAGCAGCGCAGGCAACGCAGCCTGCTGCGGCAGACGAAACGCCCGAACCGCAGTGGGAAGCCGTCACCCCCGAACAGCCGCGCTGGCGCCAGATGGTAGAAGAGCACAACGCCCAGCCCGCGCACGTTGCGGCCAGCACCGCCGAGAGCATCCCGCTTGGCGAGGCGGCAGCGCGTGAGAAAGAGCGCGAGGAAGCAGCGCGTTTCGAAGCGCAAGACGCACGCGAAAAGGAAGCTGCGTTGGCGCATGCCGAGCCTGTGCCGACGCACACCGAACCCGCACCGGCTACCGCCGAACCGGAACGCTCGCCGCAGCCCGCGGCGAACGGCGGCATGTCACCGGCACGCCTGCTGGCAGCACTACTCACCGTGGTCAAACGCGAGGATGTCGCGACCGGCGCGCTGCTCAACGGCGTCACGCTCGACCAGACCGCCGACGGCTACGTGCTGCTGTTTCCCAAGGGATCGGAATTCGCGATGAAGATCGCCTCGGGCAACGACGCAGCCGCGCTCATCGGGCGCGCCTTCGAAGAGGTGCTGGGGCAGCGTCCGCGCTTCGCCTGCAAGCTCGCGACCGGCGCAGACGCCGTGGCGCACGCCACGCCGGGCATGCCCGCAGCGGACTTCGCCAGCGAGGCGCCCGCCTACGACGAGCCGCCGTACGTAGACGAGCCCTATGGCGCCGGCTACGACGAGCCCGACTTCGACGACGCGGAGGGCGCTTACGCCGCGCCCGTCGATGACGAGACGGCAGCAGATTTCGCCGAAGCGCTGTCAGTGTTCGGCAATGGCGTTAAAGTGCAGGAAGTCAGAAACGACAATCAGTAAGCAACCCGACAGCAGACAAGGAGACACCGCATCATGGCGATGAACCCCCAGGCCATGCTCAAGCAGGCCAAGAAGATGCAGAAGAAGATGGAGGAAATCCAGGCGCAGACGGCACTGGAAACCGTCACAGCAACCGCCGGCGGCGGCATGGTCACCGCCACGGTGAGCGGCGACCTTAAGGTCAAGTCCATCGAAATCGACCCGGAAGCCGTCGACCCGGACGACGTCGACATGCTGCAGGACATGATCGTCGCAGCCGTCAACCAGGGCATCGCCGACGCGCAGGCCATGGCCTCCAAGCGCATGAGCGCGGTCACGGGCGGCATGAACATCCCGGGGCTGTTCTAAGCCGTGAAACAAGCTGCATCCATACGGCATGCGCTCGAAGAACTGGAGCGCATGCCCGGCATCGGGCCGAAATCGGCCCAGCGCATCCTCAACTGGCTTCTGACCTCCGACGACGAGACGGCACACCGGCTGGCCGACGCTATCGTCGACGTCAAGGAGGTCATACACCTGTGCCCTCGCTGCCATAATTACGCGGAAGGGCAAACCTGCGAAATCTGCTCCGACGCGGAACGCGACACGACCACCATCTGCGTGGTCTCGGAGCCGCGCGACATCGACGCCATCGAGCGCACGGGCAGCTACCGTGGCCTGTACCATGTGCTGGGCGGCGTCATCAACCCCATGGAGGGTTCCCTGCCCGAAGACCTGCACATCTCCGACCTCATGGCGCGTCTGGGCGCCGAGGACATCCACGAGGTGCTGCTGGCCACCAACCCCGACGTGGAAGGCGAGACCACGGCAAGCTACCTGGCCCGCATCATCAAGCCGCTCGAAATCAAGGTCACGCGCCTAGCATCCGGCCTGCCTGTGGGCGGGGAACTGGAATACGCCGACGAGGTGACGCTCGGACGCGCCATCGAATCGCGTCGCGTGCTGTAGGGGCTGGCACCTGCCGGTCAGCAGAAATTTGCGAGTGCGCAATGATTCAGCTCGGCTGACAACAGGATTTTTCGAGCACGCGACGATTCACGCCAGAAATTCGCGGAAACGCAAAAACCGGGATTGCGCGCCCGAAAAAAGTTGACAGGCAGGCGGCTCGAATGCGCCCCGCCTGCAAATCGCCTATAATCGACAGCGATTGCTTTGCAAACACACCATCAACGAACATGAAGCGGGGCATCGTGGCTGAATCCCTCATTTTGGGACGCTACAAACGCATAGAGACCCTTGGAGAAGGCGGCAGCGGGACCGTCGAGCTGTGCTGGGACACGCGTATCATGCGACGCGTGGCCATCAAGCGTATGCCCATCCAGGAAACAGGACGAAACGGCCACATCCCCGGTCTGGCCGAAGCGCGCACCGGCGCGATGCTCAACCACCCGTCCATCGTCAGCGTCTACGACTTCGAAACCGCCGACGACGAGGCCTTCCTCATCATGGAGGCAATCGAGGGCCCGTCGCTGACACAGGTCATCGACGCGACCCCGCCGGGAACCTTCGACCTCGATATCGTCGCCTGCATCGCGACGGCCGTGGCAAACGCCCTCGACTACGCGCACGAAAACCAGGTGCTGCACCTGGACGTCAAGCCCGACAACATACTCATCACCCGCAACGGCACGACGAAAGTGAGCGACTTCGGCATATCCGAGCTCGCCGGTGCCCAGGGCTTCGGGCAGGCAAGCGGCGGCACCATCGGCTACATGCCACCCGAGCAGTTCGGCGATGAACGCCTCGACGAGCGCTGCGACGAATTCGCGTTCGCCATGGTCATCTACGAGATGCTCACGGGTGAAAACCCCTATTTCGCCAAGACGCTTTCCGCCGGCCTCAAGGCGCTTGGACGCGAGCGGCTCGTTGCCCCTTCGGCGTTGCGCGACGACATCGACCCCATGCTCGACGACATCCTGCTCACGGCCCTTTCTTACGACCGCACGCAGCGCTACCCGTCGGTCTACGACTTCTTCGACGAGCTGCTTCCTTACTTGGGCGACGCGCGCGCCGGCATAGCCAAGCTGCGCGACATCGTGAACTTCGACGACGAGCTCGAAGAAGACGACGAGCAGTATGCCGCGAACAACCTCCTGTCCCGCTTCGACGCGCGGGCGCGGCAGCGTGCGGGACGTGTGGGCGCTGCGCTGCTGAGCTGGGGGCTTGCGGCCGTGGGGCTGACCTGCTTGCCGGACGTCCCGGCCTATCTCGCTTGCGCCATCGCGTTGCTCGCCGCCCTCGGGGCACTCGTGAAACCCGCGTTCGGCGCGTTCGTCTCTCTGGTCATGTTCGGCGCCTGCCTGGTCATAAGCCCGCAGCACTGCATGCCCGCGGGGATTGCGCTCATCGTCTGGTGCGTCATCTGGTATCTCGCGCTCGGCCGGGAGCTGCTCGTCCGCGCGTCGGCCGCCGCCGACTTCAACTGCGCGCTTTCCATCGTGCCTTTGGGGCTGCTGTCGTTCACGCCGCTGGCTCCCTTGCTCACCGGCCTGTGCCTGCCCGTGAAGCGGGCGTTTCCGGCAAGCGTCACCACCGCGCTGCTCGCCCTGTCACTTGCGGCGTTAACGGCCACCGGTTCTCTTTTCGGCTACGTGCCCCTCGAAGAGCCGATTGCCGATGCAGCGCCCCTGTTCGTGCAGATGGTGACCGTCCCAAGCACCTGGATTATCCTTTTTGGTTGGATTCTGTCCACAATTGTCGTGTCTGCGGCACATGCGCGCGCAACACGGGTATCATCAGCATTTGGAGCTGTCGCAGGCAGTGTCGTGCTGCTTGCCACGCGCATGTTCGCCACGTGGACGGTAACGGGAGCCTGGGCGCTGCCCGACCCGTTTTGGCTGCTCGCGTGCGTGCTCGCGGCCATGTTGACGATTATTGGAAGCATCGCAGGGTGCTTTGCACATGATAAAGGAGAAGATTGATATGGGCCTGTTTTCGCGTTTCGAGAGCAAAGCCGAAGATGTCATCGAGGGAGGAGCGGGAGCCTCCTCGCGCGGAGGGATCGAACCGGTCAAGCTCGCCAAGCGCGCGTACAAGGAGATGGAACGCGAGAAAATGGTGGGTGTCGGGCATGAATACGCCCCGACGCTCTACAACGTCTTGGTCTCGTTCGAAGACGACCGCGCCATGAGCGGCTACTACCCCTCTTTGGCCGGGGAGATAGAAACCTACCTGCAAAGCCGCGCAAGCCAAAGCGGCCTCGTCTTCGACTGCCAGCCGCTCGTGCGCTTCATCGTCGATGAAGGCCTGAAACGCGGGAAGTTCGACATCATCGCCGAAAGCGTCAGCCCCGCCATCATCGCGGAGCTGCGTCACGAGGAAATGGTGCATTACGGCCTGGAAGAGCCCGAGCCGCAAGAAGACTACGGGTGGCAGCCGGAGCAAAACGTGCACGAGCAGCCCTACGACGAGCCCTACGAGCAAGGCCAGCCGTATGCAGAACCCGCCTACGACGAGCCCGCCCCCTATGAGGAGCCTGGCTCTTACGCCGCCGGCGCCGCACAAGAATTCGCCGCTGCGGCAGGTGGCGCCGGCGCGGCAGCCGGAGCCGCCGCAGGTGTGGTGGAGCGCACCTACCCGCCCACCGAACCGCCACGCCCCGACCAGCCCATGGGCGCAGCCGAGCGCACGGTCATGATCAACAACGTGCACGTGCCGCAGGGCAAGCTCGTCAACGCCGCGACCGGCGAGGCCTTCACGCTCTCGACGGAGCGCACGGTCATCGGGCGCGAACAGGATTGCGACGTCATCATCCTCGACCCCAGCGTCTCGCGCCGTCATGCCGAAATTCTCCACTCCGAATCGGGGTGGCTCGTGCGTGACACCGGCTCGACGAACGGCACCAAGATAAACGGGGTCGCCACGACGCAGTCGCGCATCTACAACGGCGACGTGCTCGACCTGGGCAAGACCAAGCTCGAGTTCCAGGAGGAGTAACCGTGGTCGACCTGCTACTGCTCGTCGGGCGCCTGCTTTTGGTCGTCCTGCTGTACCTGTTCTTGTTCTTCGTCGTCAAGACGGGCATCGGCCTGGTCAAGGGGCAGAACAAGAAGAACAAGTCATGGAACGTCACCGTCGAGCGTGGCCCGAAGACCCTGCGCGGGGCGAAGCTCAACATAGCCGGCCCCGTCGTGGTAGGGCGCGCGCCGGGAGCTGACATCGTCATCCCCACCGATTACGTGTCCTCGCGGCACGCGCGCTTTTCGCTGATGGGCACGAGCCTCATGGTCGAAGACCTCGGGTCCACCAACGGCACGCAACTCAACGGGAAACCCGTCCACGAAGCCGTCGCCTGCTCGCCGGGCGACGTCGTCACGATTGGCAACGTCGATATCAAGATTGGTCGTTCATGAGCTCGATGAGAGAAGAAGAAGTCCAGATTCCGGAAATCTACGCCGCACGCTCCGAAGTCGGCAATGTGCGCGAACACAACGAGGACAGCTTTTTGGCACGCTCCCCACTGTTCGTCGTCGCCGACGGCATGGGCGGCCACGAAGCCGGCGAGGTCGCCAGCGAGATAGCCATCAACACGATGGCAGAACATCTGCCGCAGGCGCCCGATGCGCAAGCGCTCGCGCAAGCGGTGAAGCTCGCCAACCAGGCGGTCTTGCGCGGCGCCGAAGACGGCACGGGGCGCCCCGGCATGGGCACCACCATGACGGCCGCCGCCATTTTCGGCGACGAGGTCGTCATCGCCCAGGTGGGCGACTCGCGCGCGTACCTCACGCATGACGGCGCGCTGCAGCGCATCACGCGCGACCACTCGCTTGTCGCCGACCTCGTCGAGCAGGGCCGCATCACCGAAGAAGAGGCGCGTTACCACCCCCAGCGCTCCGTCATCACGCGCGCGCTGGGCTCTGACCCGAACATGGAGCCCGACACCTACCGCCTGCGCGTGGAGCCGGGTGACCGTCTCATGCTGTGCTCGGACGGCCTTTCGAGCATGATCGAAGACGCGGCCATCGAGGCCATCATGCTGGACAACCCCGACCCGCAGGAAGCGTGCGATGCCCTCGTCGACGAGGCGCTGGCCGCCGGCGGCCTGGACAACGTGACCGTCGTGGTCATCGACCCGTTGGGCAGAATCGAACACGACGACGAGCCCGAAAGCGCCGCGCCGCACAAGGCACCCGCTCCGGCCGCAGCCGCGGCACCCAAAAAGGAAAAGCGCGCGAAGGGCGGCAAGCGCCGCAAGGCGCCCATCATCTGGGCCATCGCGTTCGTCGTCGTCATACTGGGGGCGGGCATCAGCTTCTACGCCTATGCCCAGCACTCCTATTTCCTGATCGCGCAGGACAACCACGTGACGTTGTACCGCGGCTTGCCCGGGCAAATCGCGGGGCTCTCGTTTTCCTGGGAAGAGGAAAGTTACGACGACGTAGACGTCTCGAAGCTCGCCCCGACCACCGCCGGCCGGCTCGAGCGCGGCATCGCCGTCGACTCCAAGCAGGCAGCCGAAGAGCTCGTGCAATCGTACCGCCAGACCATATCGGGTGACGAGACGCCCGCGGACACTCCCGCAACGTCCGAGACGTCGAGTGCCGGCGCGCAGGGCTAGGAGACAGACGTGAGGTCGCGTCGCGCAACAGAACTCTGGCTCCTCATCGCGGCTGCACCCGTGTTGTTGCTGCTGTTCGCGATGCTGCTCGTCAACGACAACGCGCCGTTGACGTTCAGCTCGTTCGCCGTGCCCATCGGCCTTATCGTGGCGTTCGTGGTGGCGCATATAGCCTGCCGCAAGTTCGCCCCCAACGCAGACCCCGCCTTGCTGCCCATCGCGTTTCTCTTGAGTGGCATCGGCAT
This sequence comes from uncultured Coriobacteriia bacterium, assembly GCA_949283445.1. Next base: position 18,252 of record CASDTD010000078.1, read on the forward strand.
CTGCTTCGTGTTGCGGCTTGCCCCCGACATGGCCACCAACCAGGTTATCTGGCTGTTTTTGGGCATCGCGCTCATGGTCGCCACCATCGTGCTCGTGCCCTCCATCGAAAAACTCGGCAACTTCAAGTACACGTGCCTGCTCATCGGCCTCGTATTGTTGCTGCTGCCGCTCGTGCCCTTCATCGGTACCGAGCACCTGGGCTCGCGCATCTGGCTCACGCTCGGCCCGTTCTCGTTCCAGCCCGGCGAAATCGCCAAGATCTTCATCGTGCTGTTCCTGTCCGCCTACCTGGCAGATAACCGCGAGCTTTTGAGCACCATGCGCTCCACGCGCATCGGGCTGAAGTACCCCAACTTCCGCAGCCTGCTGCCGCTCATCGTCATGTGGCTCATAGCCCTGCTCATCGTCATCTTCGAAAAGGACCTGGGCAGCGCGCTGCTGTTCTTCGGCATCTTCCTCGTGCTGGTGTACGTCTGCACGGGCCGTCTGTCCTACGTCATCATCGGGTTGGCGCTGGTCGCCATCGGCGCCGTGGGGCTGTACTTCGTCTTCGACCACGTGCAGACGCGCGTCGCCATCTGGCGCGACCCCTTCGCCGACGCGCAGGGGCAGGGCTACCAACTCGTGCAGTCGCTCTACTCACTGGCAGACGGCGGCCTGTTCGGCGTCGGCATCGGGCGCGGCTACGCGACGACCATCCCCGTCGTGCAAAGCGACTTCATCTTCAGCGCCATCGCGGAGGAAATGGGGCTTTTGGGCGGCGCGGCCGTCATCATCTTGTTCGTGCTCTTCGCCGTGCGCGGCTTTCTCACCGCGGCGCGGGCGAAAAGCGACATGGCCGCCTTCACGGCAACGGGTCTTACCACGTCCATCTGCCTGCAGGCGTTTATCATCATCGGCGGCGTCACGGACTTCATCCCCCTGACGGGCCTCACCCTGCCCTTCATGAGCCAGGGCGGCTCGTCGCTGCTGTCGAGCTTCATCATCGTCGGCCTGCTGCTGCGCGCCGGCAACGAGGGCACGGGCCTTGAAACCGAGATGGCCACGACCGCGCGCATCCCCAAAGTGGGCGCCTTCGGGCCCTTCGGCGGCACGGGCGTGCTCGGCCGCACGGCCCTGGGCAAGCGCCTGACGCTGCTCATCACGTTTTTCGCGATTCTGTTCGCGCTGCTCATCGCCAACCTCACCTACATCCAGGTGGTGCGCGCCGACGCAATTCAGGACATGCCCCAGAACAACCACACCCTGCGCAAGGCGGCGCACCAGGAACGCGGCGCAATCCTGACTTCCGACAACGTCGTGCTCGCCAAATCGGAAGAGCAGTCAGACGGCACCTACAAGCGCGTCTACCCCGAAGGTTCGCTTGCCGCGCAGGCGATTGGCTACTATTCGCAGCAATACGGCAAGACGGGCATCGAATCCAGCATGAACTCGACGCTGGTGGGCGATGAGAACTTCGAGACCATCGGCGACGCCATCCGTTCGGCAGCAGGCATGCCCACCAGCGGAAACGACGTCGTGCTCACGCTGAATTCCAAAGTGCAGCAAACGGCGCAGGACGTCTTGGAAGGCGAGAACGGCGCATGCGTGGTGCTCGACACCAAAACCGGCGCCGTGCTGGCAGAAGCGTCCTCGCCCTCTTACGACAACAACAACGTGAGCGACATCTTGGGTGATTCCGAGAACTCCAGTCTCTTCAACCGCGCTACGAACGCGCTCTACGCTCCGGGCTCAACGTTCAAGATCATCACCTTGTCCGCCGCGCTCGACAGCGGCACGGTCAAGGAGGACACCACCTTCGACTCGCCCAGCGAAATGGACATCGGCAACGCGCCCGTCACCAACTATGGCGGCGAATCGCATGGCACCATTACCGTCGAAGAGGCCACCGCCGTGTCCTCCAACGTCGTCTTCGGCCAGATAGCCACGAAGCTTGGCGCCGACAAGCTCGTCTCCTATGCCGAGAAATTCGGGCTGGGCGACGAGAACCTGGCGCAGGACTTCAGCGTCAAGGCCTCGCTCATGCCCGACCCGGCCGAGATGACCGAATGGGAAACCGCCTGGGCCGGCGCCGGCCAGCCCGTAGGCGAACACGCGAGCCCCGCCGGCCCGCAGGTCACCGTCATGCAGATGGCCACGGCTATGGCCGCTATCAGCAACGACGGCACGGTCATGAACCCCTATCTGGTAGAGAAAGTGCTCTCGTCTTCGGGCAGCACGATTTCTGAAACCTCGCCGCAAATTCTGGGGCAGGCCATTTCGAAAGAAACCGCCGCGCGTGTGCAAGACGTGCTGGAAGGCGTCGTCGACCACGGCACGGGCACGGCCGCCCAGATAAGCGGCGCGCGCGTCATCGGCAAGACCGGAACGGCGGAAACGGGCAAACCGCAAGACGACGCCTGGTTCGTGGCGACGGCCACACGCGGCGACACCAGCGTCACCATCGCGATCGTCGTCGAACAAGGCGAAAGCGGCGGCGGCGTGGCGGCCCCCAAGGCAAAGGAAGTGCTCGAGACCGCACTCGACGCACTGGGAGCGTGATGAACGTGGACAACGGAAAACACAGAGGACGACGAAGAATGCCGCACCGCTTCTGGAAAAATTGTCCCAGATGCGGCGTGGCCTGCAGGAATTGGTAGAATTTGCACAAAGATGTACTTCTTGTGCAAACGTAGCAGATACATCGTAAGCGACAGGAGAGATGGCGTGGGTAATCGAACATTCGGGAACCGGTACCAGGTCACCGAGAAAATAGGCATGGGCGGCATGGCCGAAGTCTACAAGGCAACCGACTCGACGCTAGGGCGCACCGTTGCCGTCAAGGTCATGCTCCCGCAGTATGCGGCTGACCCCAACTTCGCGGCGCGCTTCCGCCAAGAAGCGCAGGCAGCCGCCAACCTGAACAGCCCCTACATCGTAAACATCTACGACTGGGGTAAAGACGCCGACTCGTATTACATTGTCATGGAATACGTGCGCGGTACTGACCTGAAAACCGCCATTCAGCAGCGCGGCCACATCCACCCACGCAAGGTCGCCGAAATCGGCTCTCAGGTCTGCTCTGCACTGTCCGTTGCCCATGGCTATGACATCATCCACCGCGACATCAAGTCCGCCAACATCATGGTCCAGGCCGACGGCAACGTGAAGGTCATGGACTTCGGCATCGCGCAGGCGGGCGTCCCCGGCATGACCCAGGGCTCTACCGTCTTGGGCACTGCCCACTACGTGAGCCCCGAACAGGCGCAGGGAAAGAAGCTCACCGCCGCAAGTGACCTGTACTCTCTGGGCGTCGTGCTCTACGAGGCCGCCACCGGCCAGCTGCCCTTCGACGGCCCGGACGTCGTGAGCGTGGCCATGAAGCAGGTGTCCGAAGCGCCGGTGCCGCCGCGCCAGATCAACCCGAACATCGACCCGGGCTTCGAGCAGATCATCATGCGCGCACTGGAAAAAGACCCGCTCAAGCGCTATGCAACGGCAAACGAGATGAAACGTGCCATCGACGATTACCTGAAGGGCAACATCGTCTCGTCTGCGGCGACGCAGGTCATCAACCCGACGGGCGCTGCCGCCTATCAAGCCGAGCGCACAACGGTCATGCCATCTGCCGAGGCGTTCGACGCCACCCGCGCCATCGACAGCCCCGGGATGGGCGGCAACGGCAACGCCCCCAAGAAGCGCAGCAAGAAGCCACTTATCGCCGTCATCCTCATCGTCGCCATCCTCGCCATCTGCGCGGGCGTCGGGTTTGCCACGGGCATGTTCGGCCAGAAAGTCACCGTCCCCGACGTCACCAACAAGACGCTGGAAGAGGCCACGTCCGAAATCGAGGGTGCCAACCTCAAGATCGGCATCTCCTACGATGTGAGCCAGGACGTGGAGAAAGACCGCGTCATCTCGCAAGACCCCGAAGGCAACACGCAGGTCGCCCCCGGCAGCACCGTCAACGTCGTCGTCTCGACCGGCGCGACTAGCGGCGAAATGGTACCCGTGCCCAACCTGATCGGCCTTTCCGCCTCTAAAGCCGAACAGTCACTTGCCGCAGCCGGACTCAAGGGCGAGTCGAAGACCGCGAACAGCGACCAGTACGACGCTGGGCAAATCTTCGAGCAGGACCCGGGCGTGGGCGCCCAGGTGCCCGCCGGCTCCACCGTCACCTACACCATTTCACTAGGTGAGAAGACCGAGAACAAGAACGTCCCGAGCGTCATCGGCCTGGACGAAGACGTCGCGAAAAGCACGCTCGAAGGCCAGGGCTTCCAGGTGACCGTACGCGAGGGCACTTCTGACAAAGTGGGCAAAGGCCAGGTGTACGACCAGTCGCCCAGCAGCGGCACCTCCAGCCCGCAGGGCGCGACCGTGACCATCTACGTGTCCACCGGCAGCACCGAGGCAAGCGTCCCCAACGTCATCGGCATGCCCGAAGACCAGGCCACCAGCGAACTCGAGGACGCGGGATTTCAGGTGAGCGTGCGCGGGTCAGGCTCGGTCGTCATCGACCAATCCCCTACGGGCAGCGCGAAGCGCGACTCCACCGTGACCATCACGCTGGGCGAACAAGACTCGGAGTGATAGCCCCTCTCATCTGAGCTCTTCCACGCATACGAAAAGCCCCGCGAGCATCTCACGGGGCTTTTTTGCAGCTATATGCATTCGGCGCGAAAGGCCACAAGCGCGCCGCACGGCCTTAGAAATCTTTGAACGTCTTCTCGAATTCCCGGGCGGCGTATTCCTCCACAGTCTTCTCGTACTGTTCGTACAGCTCGAGAAAACGTGCGCCGTCTTCCGTCAGCTTCGAGCCGCGCGCGCCGTACCGGTTGATGAGCGTGAACCCCAAGCCTTCCTCGACTTTCTTGATCATGCTCCAAGCCTTGCTGTAGGCCATGTGGAGGTTCTTGGCAGTCTTGTTAAGCGAGCCGTTTTCCTCAACACCGCGAAGCAGGATTGCCGTCCCCTTGCCAAAGCTCGGGCCCTTACGGTCTTTGCTCGAGGAAATCATGAGCTTGACTTGGGCATGCAGGTCTTTCTTGTTAGCCATGGGCGGTGCCCCTCCTCAAAAGAAATTAATCTGATGACATTATAATCGCTCGTTTTCTTTATGTTCATCAGAATCGAAAATAATATGCCGCGATCGTTCGAACGAAAAAACCGCCGCGCGGTACTTCCGCACGGCGGCGTTCTTACCAGCGCCTCGCATCGCTGCGATGGCGCCTTTCACGTCCTAGCGGGCAGACAGAAACGCCTTGACGGCCCCCTCGACACCCGCCAGGTCACCATCGATGACATCGGTGAAGCGAATGGGCTTGTCGTCAAGTTCGTCGAGCGCCGCAGGGATGGGCGTATCGCCCGTCTGCCCGGAGATGACGCGGTTGAGCTGAACGTCGGTCAGATTGGCTGCGCCGTCGGGCAACGGGCTTCCGTATGGGATGCCATGCAGGGCGCGGTACACGTTCGAGCCGAACTTCGCCCAGTTCGCCGTCGAGACGACGAGCATGGGGCGCTTGCCCCGGTGCGCCTGGGCCACATGCCAGGCAACCGCCGTGTGCGGGTCGAGCAAATACCCGTGACGCTCGTAGACATCCTTGATGGTGGCGAGGCATTCCTCGTTGTTGGCAGACCCCGCCGCGTAATTGCCCTGCAGGGCGGCGAACGTGGCGCTGTCCACTTCGAAGCGGCGCTTCGTGTTCAGGTCGTCCATCCATGTGTTGATGAGCTGTGCGTCGCGCCCCGTGAGCTCGAACAGCTGGCGCTCCAAGTTGCTGGAAACCAGGATGTCCATGGACGGCGAGGGCGTCAGTACGAAGGGACGGTCCGAAATATCGTAGACGCCCGTGCTGATGAAGTCGGTGAGCACGCGGTTGCTGTTGCTCGCGCACACGATGCGCCCGATGGGCGTGCCCATCTGCTTGGCGTACCAGCAGGCCAGGATATTACCGAAATTGCCCGTGGGAACCGTCACGTCCAGAAGGTCTCCAGCGGCAAGAGCGCCCGAACGAACCATGTCGGCATAGGCGCTGATGTAGTAGACGACTTGCGGCAGCAGCCTACCCCAGTTGATGGAATTGGCAGACGAAAGCGCGATGTTCTGCTCTTCCAACAGCGCGGCGTTGAACGCCTCGTCGGAAAACATGCGCTTGACCGAAGTCTGGCAATCGTCGAAGTTGCCATGCGCGCCGAAAACGGCGACGTTACCGCCTTCTTGCGTCGCCATCTGCTTGTACTGAATGTCGCTCACGCCGCCATCAGGATAGAAGACGACGATGGACAGATGCTCGCGGTCTGCAAACCCCTGCAGCGCGGCCTTGCCCGTGTCCCCGCTCGTCGCCACGGCGATGAGGTAATCATGCCCTGCGCCGCCGCGTGCGCGCAGCTTCTCGATGCTCGCAGAGAAGAACACCGGCAGACACTGTAGCGCCATGTCCTTGAACGCACTCGTGGGGCCATGCCACAGCTCGAGCACGTAGGTGCCATCCGCTACGGAAACCACGGGGGCGACGTCGGGCGTGTCGAAATTATCTCCGTACGCCACGTCCATGAGCGCGACGATTTCCTCTTCGGAAAAATCGGTCTCGAAGCGTGCGTAAACCTGGGCGGCACGTTGCGCATAGGGCAACGTGCCAAGCGCCACAATCTCGTCGAGGGACAGATGCGGCAGGTGCTCCGGGACAAATAGCCCCCCGCCGGGCGCTATGCCCTTGACTACCGCCTCGGAAAACGAGAGCGGCGTGGTAACCTTGCCTCGGGTGTCTATATAGCGGTTTTCCATCTATGGCTCCAAACCGTTGCCGTCGTAATCGGGTGACGAACTGCGCCTTGATGGTACCACGCACCAGATGCCGCAAGCAGATGAGAGCAGAGGAAGGTCGTGCAAACATGCCAGTTAAGCTCCTGATGGGCAACGAGGCCATAGGGCTGGGCGCCCTGCATGCCGGCGTCAATTTCGTGAGCGGGTATCCGGGCACACCCTCGACTGAAGTTCTCGAAACCATCGCGAAAGAAAACGACGGCTCCGTGCACGTCGAGTGGTCCACGAACGAGAAGGCCGCCCTGGAAGCTGCGGCTGGCGCCGCCTATTCGGGCGCACGCGCACTTGTCACCATGAAGCAAGTGGGGCTCAACGTCGCCTCCGACGCACTGATGACGCTGTCCTACCTTGGCGTGGAGGGCGGTCTGGTCATCGTCGTCGCCGACGATCCGGGCCCCATATCCAGCCAGACCGAGCAGGACACGCGCGCCTTCGCGCAGTTCTCGAAGGTACCCGTGTTCGACCCGGCCAGCGCGGGCGAGGCCTACGGCATGGTGCAAGACGCCTTCGAACTGTCTGAGAAGTACCATACCCCCGTGTTCCTGCGCCCCACAACGCGCGTGTGCCATGCCTGCGGCACGGTCAAAACGCGCGGCGGCACATCCGACTGCGGGGCCGTACACGAGCATGCCGAGCTTGACGACACAGATGCGGGCTGGCCCAAGCACGTGCCGTCCGGCTTCACGAAAGACACGAAGCGCTGGGTGGTCTTTCCCCGCACCAGCTTCGAGAACCACGGCAAAGTGGAGCGCCGCGCCTGCGACATCGCCGCCGAGTTCTCGAAGATGCGCCGCGTCAACCGCCTCGAAATTCCCGAAGAGTGCGAACACGCACCGCTGGGCATCGCCTGCGGCGGTATCTCCTATCAATACGTCCGCGAGGCGCTTGAACGAACCGGTGTGGACCTTCCCGTGTTCAAGGTGGGCACCCCCTATCCCTTCCCCGAAAGCGCAGCGTTGGAGTTTCTCGACGGCGTCGAGACGGTGCTGTGCGTCGAAGAGCTGGAGCCCGTCATCGAACGCGAGCTCACGTTCCTCTGCGGAAAGCACGCCCTTTCCCGCACGGTGCGCGGCAAACTCGACGGCACGTTCGGCTACGCCGGCGAGCAGAGCGTCGAAGCCGTCATCGGCGCGCTTTCATCCTGCGGAGTCGAAGTACCGGAACAGGCTGGCAACCTCGCCGCCGATGAGCCCGTGCCCGAGCTGCCCGTGCGCCCGCCGGTGTTGTGCGCCGGGTGCCCGCATCGCGCGAGCTTCTACGCCGTCAAGCGCGCTGTCGGCAAGAAGAAGGCCGTGTTCTGCGGAGATATCGGCTGCTACACGCTCGGCAACGCCGCGCCACTGGACATGGTGGATACCTGCCTGTGCATGGGCGCAGGCTTCACCGTTGCCCAGGGCATCGCAACCGAGAATCCCGACACGACCGTGTTCGGCTTCGTCGGCGACTCGACGTTCTTCGCCAGCGGCCTGACCGGCGTCGTCAACGCCGTCTACAACCAGCACGACGTCATTTTGTGCATCCTCGACAACTCGACGACCGCCATGACCGGGCAGCAGCCACATCCCGGCACGGGGCGCACCATGATGGGCGTCGACGGCGCGGCGATGAGCATCCCGCGCATTCTCGAGGCCATGGACGTCGACTATGCCATCGTCGACCCGCTCAAACTGAAAGAAGCCATGGCCGCCGTGCGCGACGTCATGGACAAGACCGGCGTGCGCGCGCTCATCTTCAAATCGCCTTGCATTTACACGGAAAAGCCCGCCAACAAGTCCGTCGTCTTCGATCAGGCACCTTGCACCGATTGCCGCGCGTGCATCACGCAGATCGGCTGCCCGGCGCTCACCGTACGTGATGGGCACGTTCACGTCGATGCCGCCCTGTGCTACGGCTGCAACCTGTGCTGTCAGATCTGCCCCACGGGCGCTTTGAAGGAAGGGGGCGCACGATGACAAGGCAAAACAGCTTGAACTGCGTCATCTGCGGCGTTGGCGGCCAGGGAAACGTGCTGGCCTCCCGCCTGATCGCCCAGGTGCTGCTCGACCGAAACGAACATGTGAAAACCGCCGAGACCATTGGCATGGCGCAGCGCGGCGGTTCTGTCGCCAGCCACGTGCGCGGAGGACACCCGTTTTCCCCGCTCGTGCCCAAGCATACCGCCGACGTGCTCATCGCCTTCGAACCGGGCGAAGCCGTGCGGTGCAGAGATTTCCTTGCCCCCGGAGCCACGCTCGTCGTGAACACGCAGGCAGTGCAGCCCGTGACCGCCGCACTCGACGGCACGGCATATGACGGCTCCGCAGAACTCGCGTACCTGGAATCGCTGCATGACGTGCAGCTCGTCGAAGTCGATGGCGACAGCATCTGCGAGCAGGTGGGGTCGGCCAAGGTGCTCAACATCGTCCTACTTGCCGCGGCGGTGAAAAGCGATGCACTCGGCATCACACGCGCAGAGTTGGAAGACGCCATCCGCGCGCGTGTGAAGCCGCAGTTCCACGAAATGAACTTGCGGGCAGTCGCGCTCGTGTTCGAGGACTAGCGGCGGCACGGCCAAACGTCAAACGGATACAGCAGCGCGGGCGCTCGGTCAGCGGCAGCAATGACCGCACGCAAGCTCGCGCTCTCAGGACCCCGCAGGCACCTGCATGCTAGCTTGCGCTCTGTTCCCCCACGATGGCAATGCGCGGGGCACGCTCGAGAAAGAAACGGCAGTTCTGGCAGCTTTCCTTGCGCGCCGCCTTGAAATCGACATCGAACGCGTCGAACATCTCCATGCCGCTGGCGCGCTCGTACCAGGGCAGCCCGCAATGCACGGTGTTTATGCAGGTGCGCGGGCAAATGCCCGTCGCGTCGTGAGGGCAGTCAGGAGCCATCGCGCCCTTGCATCCCAGCACTTCCCAACAGCGCATATTCGTTCCCTTTCGCACAAACCAGCATCTTTCTCTAGAGTAGCAGCTTGCCTCAAGCGCCGGCCAGCTGTTCTGTAAGCGGTATGACGGCGCTCACGCGCAAACGCTCCCCTGGGCCGCGTTTACCCATCTCGGGTTCTCACCCCGGGCACACGTGTGCCACAGACAAGCATGCTGATGTGGGGATTTCGGTAATTGGAACTGGCGGAGAGCTGGGGATTCGAACCCCAGATAGGGCTTTATGGCCCTATACTCGCTTAGCAGGCGAGCGCCTTCGACCAACTCGGCCAGCTCTCCGTACCATTTCGACGCGAAAACAGATGATAACAGAAGAGAGGGCGTATGTCCCCCTCAATTCGCCAGCAACCGGAAAAGGATGTCCCTACTTTACTGGCTGCTGATGCTCAAGCGGGTTACCCGGATGACGCGCCGCCTTCAAGCGATGCCAGGCGACGCGTTTCGCGTCCATATCGTCCAGGCATTCCGCGAACCCCGGAACTGCGACCAACCGGTACCCGAGCGCCACGTCGACGGGGGCATCGGGAAACAAGCGCTCGGCTTCCGCGCCAAACCCCGCCTTCAGTTCCTGAACCGCCGCATCGTCGATGGCGACGACGGCCCACGGGTCGCCCTGCGCGACGAACGCCACGATGTCTGCGCTCGCCTCTGCAAGCGTGGCGACGCAAGCCCCGTCTGCGTGCCCCAGCGCCTGCGCCGCCGACTCGAGGGCGTTAATAACCCGCTGGTCAAGACGGGCAGAGGAGAGAACCAGCAGCGTGGCGTCTTGGGGGCCGTACACAATCGCGCCTAAACTGCGGTTACCGTGACGCCGTTGTCCGCATCATCACGATCTATGGCATCCTGTGCTTCGTCGAGCATCTCGCGGATGTCATCGAGCGCGGACTGGATTTTCTGGAGCTGCTTTGCAGAGCGCTCCATCTGCCCGTTTTCCGCAAGATGGTACATGCGGTGCGTCCAGCGACGGGTCAACGCGACCGTCTCGTCAATTTGCGTGACCGTGTCTTTCAGCTGCTGCGTGTTAACTCCGTTGGCACACATAACGCGACTCCTCTTCAATCGGACGATACGATACGAAATGCGTAACACGAATCCTTGCTTCGTGTTACATCGTAGCATCAAACATACGGGGCTTCGAAGCCACCCTGCAGACGGCATTATAGTCCCGCCACCATTCTCCGTCTGTCTAGCCCGCAAACGGCAGGATGAAAGACGATTCAAATTCTTGGTTGACACCAAGAACACGAGTGCTATTATATTCAAGCTCCAAATGCGGCATTACCTCAGCTGGATAGAGGGACTGACTACGAATCAGTACGTCGGGGGTTCGAATCCCTCATGCCGCACCACTTGAAGCAGCAGGCCATCGGGCATTCGCCCGGTGGCCTTTTTCATTTCGCCGCATCAGGTGCAGAGCGCGCAAGCATCACGCAGGCATTGCCACGTGCAGCCATCGCCGCCAGCGGAGTTGATTACAGGGCTCGCACGCCAACATCATGCAAACAGAGGGTTTTACCCTGTTCAGCCTTCCAACCGGCCCTGAATTGCATGCCCCCCCTCGTTTGCACGTAGCCCATAACGAGCAAACGCCCCGCGCGGGCGTATCGCACGGGGCATCGCATACCTTGCAACAGTATTGATTTTAGAATTCTTTACGCCAGCGGGTTGGGTTGCGCTGTTGTCGCGATGCGCCAGATCACGCCGTCGCCGAAGTTGCACACGTAAAGATATCCGTCGTGAATCAGCAGGTTGCTGACCTGCGGGCTCGTGCCCTGCGGTAGACGCACGTTTTTCACGGCAAACCCGTTCACGTCGACGATGGAAACCTCGCCGGCGCCAAGATGGGCGGCATAGACATTGCCGTCAGCGTCGGTCAGCACGCCGTCGGGACCATGCCCGCCCACAAGACGCGAATGCACATAGGGCGTGTCTTTTCCTGCGGTATACGCCTTTGAGGGCACGCAGATAATGGAATTGGTGTTGAACTCGGCGACGTAGAGGAACTGGCCATCAGGAGAGATGGTGATGCCGTTCGGATACCCGAAACCCTTGGCCCACAGCTCGACCTCGTAGCCGCCTTTGCCGTAGTTGCAGTAATACACGCTGCCGTCGCGCGTGAGGCAATCCGACTGACCGGGGTCGGTGATGTAAACGCCCCCGTTCCCGTCAAGAACCAGGTCGTTGAGGCCGAGGAACTTCTCGCCCTTGTAGCCGGAAGTGTGCACCTGGTACTTCCCGCTCTTCGTGTCGTACGTGCACAGGCCCTGCGCGCGGTCGGCGATGAGCATGGTGGTGTCGTCTATGAACTTCGCGCCGTTTGGCATGGCCTTGTGGCTTTTATCCTCGTACAGCGTGACGGCTTTCCCGTCTGTCACCTTCTGGATTTTCGACGTCGCCACATCGATGAACCACAGCTCGCCCTCGTGCCAGTTCATGCCTTCGATAAGGCCGCTGTTTTCGACGACGCAAACCTGCTCCCACTCCGCGTCAGCCGCGACGATCTGCCCGTCGTCATAGGACACAGACGGCGCCTGTGCATTTTGCGAACCAGACCCGGAGCCGCCGGAACTGCAGCCGACCAGCCCGCTTGCCATGACGCTGCTGGCAACGGCAGCACCGCCGAAGAGCGCCGCACCCTTGAGAAGACTGCGCCTGTCAACATTCACGTCCGACATAATGCCCATGATTCCTCCCCTGTTCGAGGTTTGCCTACAGGGAAAGTTAAGCACGGTCAATGAGCATGGATGAAATACGCGACTGGCATGCAGGCAACGCGTATTTGGCATACGGGCAAAGCCCGTCCAAACATCACAGCAGGTCGTTCCAGCTTTCGATGAAGTAATCGACAACGGTCTTAAGCTCGTCGGTTGCCTGCTGCTTGTGCTCGTCGAAAACACCGACGACGTACGCCCCCGTCTGCTTCGCCGAACGCGCGGGCGTGACGACGTCTTCGAAAATCGCACAGCGGGAAGCATCGACGCCCAGCTGCCGCGCTGCCTCCAGGTACACCGTTGGGTTCGATTTTCCGTTGCAATGCAGCTCGTCGCAGACGCACAGCGCGTCGAAAAGTTCGAGGATACCATTGTTCGCCAGCGCCGCCTCGAGCAGGGGACGCTGGAGAGAAGTCGCGATGGCCATGGGCATGCCCAGATCTTTGCAGCGCCTCAAGTACTCTTCGGCGCCTTCCTTCACCAAAACGCTCGACGCGTAATGGTCGGCCGCAGAAGACTTCCACTCCTCGATGATGGCTTCGGGGCTCTCGTCCAAGCCGTATTTCTCAACCACGTAATCGGCACCGGCTTCGAAGCCCAAGACGGCGATTCTCTCGCATTCGCGCGCATCGTAGGGGATATCCCGTTTTTCCAGGAACTGCCGGTCGACTTCCTCCCAAACCCACATGGAATCCGCAAGCGTCCCATCGAAGTCGAAAATGAGGGCATCGACGTCTGCCGCGCCAAGTTTCATGCAAACTCCTTTTCGTCGGTTCCAGTTCTGGAGGCAAACAGCCATCCAAGATGCGTGTTTTCGTTGCCATGATACGGCAAGGGGAGCCAGCCCCCTTTTGCCAGCTCCCCTTTTGCCCGGGCGGACCGGGCTATATGCACCTCTCCCTGCGAGAACTGCGCCTATTCGGCAGCCTCTTCAGAGGTCTCCTCCTCAGCTGCCTGCTCGGCAGTCTCCTCAGCAGCCTCTTCGGCCTGCTCGGCAGCTTCGATCTCGTCGAGAATCTCGAGGTCGGCCTCGTCGCTGATGACGTTGACCTTGAGCGCCGCCTTGATGTCACGGTAGATGGTGACCGAAATGTCATGCTCGCCAGCCGTCTTGATGGCCTTGCCGAGGTCGATCTTCTTGCGGTCGATGGTCACGCCGACCTGCTCGGCGATGGCCTCGGAGAGCATGGAGGTCGTGATGGAGCCAAACAGCTGGCCCTCCTCGCCGACCTTCGCGGCAACCCTGAGCGTCTTGCCGTCAAGAGCCTCTTTCAGCTTGTTCGCATCCGTCGTACGAGCAAGCTCGCGCTTCTCGATATTGTGACGACGCTGCTCGAGCTGCTTGAGCTCGCCTTTGGTGGCCTTAATCGCGATGCCCTGCGGAAGCAGGTAGTTAACCGCGAAACCCTGCGCGACATCGACGACGTCGCCTTCGCCACCACGGCCCTTGAGTTCTTTCAGCAGAATAACTTTCATGTTCTTACCTTCTCTAGTCCTGCATTCCTGCAGGATGCCCCGCTATGGCGCAGGGCTGCTTACATATATGCACGCGCCTAATCCGCTTTTCCATCCTCGAGCCGCTTCTGATCAGAACGCTCGAGCCTGCGGAAATTCGCCCAAAAATCGATCAAGCCCATAAGGGGCAAGATCACGAACACGGATCCGAACAGAATGCCGATGACCCCCAGGGCCACCTGCCAGCCAAACCCGAGCCCGCTTCTGTTCATGATTCCCTTGCCAGCCGCCGCTCCTTGGACGAAAAGCGGGATGATGGAAATCACGAAGATGTTCGCCGCGACGAGAAAAAACACCTGCGCGTTCGGCACGCCGGGAAGCATCGAGATGATGTAGACCACGATGCTCACGACAAGCGGCAGAACAAATGCCACCGGCAGGTCGACCAGCGAAAACGGCGTCCAACGAAGCTTGTGACGCGCACGGTCGAAAACCCAGCGCACGCACAGCGCGATGAACACGCAGGCCGCTGCCTGAACGACGTACAGCGCGAACCAGAGCCCGGCGACGGTGGCGGACAGCGCCTTCATCGCGGAAATCTGGCTCGCCGCAATCAAGCCCTCGTACGCATCGAAATACGCGTTGAGCTCGGTCACGTACCAGTCGTACGGGTTCGTGCCCTGCAATGACACCGCCGCGGCAAACAGGCCGATATCCACGAAGCTCACGACCGCAATCATCGTGCAGACGCTCCATGCCTTGGGGCGTTTCCCCACCCACAGAAACGTCACGACGAACAGCGCTATGTCGATGAGCAGCGTGATACCGGCCGCCAGATGCTACGAACGGTTCCTGCGGCCGCCGTTGCCGGAAACGATTTTCACCGTGTACGGCAGCAGAGCCATTTCGCGAGCGCGCTTGATAGCGGCCGCGAGCTCGTGCTGGTGCTGCGTGCAGACACCCGTCACACGACGGGACTTGATCTTGCCGCGATCGGTGATGTAGCGGCGAAGCGTCTGCGTGTCCTTGTAGTCGATGTACTTGACATCGTCCTTGCAGAACTGGCAGTACTTGCGACGAGGCTGATGCGAGTATTCAGCCATTATTCCTCCTCACACATTCAATCGTGACCGAGGACCCCTAGAAGGGAATGTCCTCGTCGTTGTAAGCCGATGGAGCCGGGGGCTCCGGAATTACCTGGGAACGCTGCTGAGCAGGTGCATTGTAGGACCCGTCGTTACCGCCGTAGGATGCGCCATTGCCACCCGCGCTGTTGCGCGAGGACATGAACTCTAGCTCGTCGATGGTGACATCGACCTTGCTGCGGCGCTGCCCGGTGTTGCGGTCTTCCCAAGAGCTGTAATGCAGCCGTCCTTCAATAGCCACTTTCGTGCCCTTGGTCAGATACCGGTTGAGCGCCTCGGCGCGGCGACCGAACATGTTGCAGTCGATGAAGTTCGCGTAGTCTTCCCATTCGCCCGTCTGCTGGTTACGGCGACGGTCGTTGACGGCAACGCCCAGACTGAGGATAGCCGTGCCACTTGGCGTGGTGCGCAGCTCTGCATCACGAGTCAAATTGCCGGTAATCATTACCTTGTTGATGCTCATAGAACGTTCCTTTCAGTTGGACGAAAACGGGATTCCGTTATGCGTTCTCAACCGAGCCAGCGCGGTCGTCGCGGCGCGTGATCATGTAACGCACGACAGCATCCATGATGTGCAGCACGCGATCGAGCTCTGCGATAGCGGCAGGGTCGGCTTCGAAATCGATGAGGGTGTAGTCTCCGTCCGTGAGGCCGTTGATTTCGTAGGCCAGCTTGCGCTTGCCCCACTCCTCGACGTTGTTGATCTTGCCGCCCTGCTCCGTGATAACGGTATCGATGCGCTTCTCGGCAGCCAGGCGAACTTCCTCTTCAATGGACGGATCGACAAAGAACAGCAGTTCGTAAGCCTTCATTTGGTCACCTCCTCCGGGCTAAACGGCTTCGGGGTATGAAGGCTGATCCCGAAGCAGGAAATAACTTGTGCATACTATCACTCTCTTCTTCGGGCGACAAGAGGGTATTTTCTGCTCGATAGCGCCGCACCCATACGAAGCGGGAGGCGTTTTCGCACGATTGCGCCCGCAACGAACAGGATGCCCGCAAGCAACCCGGCAGCCACACCGGGCAATGCCCCCGCATTCCGCAGCGCATCGCCCAAGAAACCCCACAGCTCGCCTGCTTGCCGCATGGCCGGCTCGCATGCCGCCTGCACCATGCCGCCCAGCTCCTCAAAAGCCCCGGAGGCTTCTTCTTGCTGTACGGGAACCTCAGCCGAGCTGATTGTTCCGAACTGTTCCTCTTGCTGCGCCGAAGCACGTTCCGGCACATGCACGCCGTCTGATTCCAAAACGCCGTCGCCCTCGAAAGCCCACGCCTTTTCGGTCCCGACGCCCTTGGCCGCCGACATGCCGCTTTCCCGCACATCAGACGATGGCGCATGGCGTTTCGGCTGACCGCCAGATTCACCAGCGTCGCTTCTGACGCTAGCGCCTGTCGTGATGCCGAACAAAGACAGCGGGTCATAATAGACGCCGTCTTCTTTCAGGCCCATGTGCAGATGCGCCCCCGCACTCGACGCGTCGCCCGACCCAGCCAGCGTGCCCAGCACCTGCCCCTCGGTAACCCGTTGCCCACGCGTCACGGAAATGCTGGCAAACGGCATGAGCGTCACCGTGCGACCATCGGCAATCTGCACCGATACCGCCTTCATGGTAGCCCCCGCGCTCTTCTGCTGCCCCAGACGTGAATCGCCGGAAGGTACCGCGCCGGTGAAGCGGACCGTTCCGGCGAGTGGGGAGAATATCTGCAAACCGGCAGACGCGGGGACATCAATGCCACTATGTACATAGCTTTTCGCACCGGCCGTGTAAGTCTGCTGAAAACCAAGCTGGACGGAAGAACCCGAGACCGAAAGAGGCCACGTAGCCGCCAACGCACGTGCCGGGTGAACCAGCCCGCAGCATGAGATCAGCGAGAACAGGGCAATGAACACTAGCAGGCTATACGCCACATGCGCGAGCGAGGAGGAACAGGACTCTCGAATCGCGATGCCCGGCGCACCCGCCTGCAACGGCATAGCTCTGCGTGGTCTACGAAGCTGAATCACCGCACGCATCTTGCACCCCTTTCATTGGTCTCGGCCTTCCGCACTTTCAATGATGAAAGGGAAATCCAACAAAAGTTCCGGTTCGCCTCCCGCCCAAAACCAACAGTTTTTACGGGCGGGAACCGGGTAAACACCGGTCAAATACCGGCCGCGTTACGGAAAAATACCGGGTAAACACCGATTTTCGCAGGTCAGAAGCGCGTTGGCAGCATAGCCTGACCGCACCTGAAACCTGCAGAACCGGAAATGGGACAGAAGCCTTAGGGCGCAGAAGCGGACATGCTCGCGCCAAGCCACCAAGCCCGGCACCGCCCAAAGAAAAAGGCGCGCTGCGAAGCAGGGCAGCGAAATAAGCACGTGACTTGGTCAGGATCGCACGCCGGGGCATGTTTCCAAGCCGAACCTGCAGTAACGCCTTGCCATTCTGGCCAAAAACGCACGTCGGGGTACCGAAATAGTGCCCCATCGTGAAATTTTGTCCGCAAGAGAGGCCGTTTGGGCCGGGAAACCGGCAGGGCGGTGCCCCAGCGCAAAATCTCGCCCACGAAAGGAAACGCCCGGGCAAACCCCGTGTCGTGCACCCGTTAGCGCAGCGCGTACTTGCGCTTGACGCGCTCGAGCTTGCGCATCCAGGGACGGTAGAGAACAACGAGGAAGAACGCCGTCGCGACCCCATGCACCGCATCAAAGGGGACGGCTGCGGCATAGACGATGAGCATCTGGGCAAGCCCC
The DNA here is from genome assembly GCA_949283445.1 of uncultured Coriobacteriia bacterium. Next base: position 36,033 of record CASDTD010000078.1, read on the forward strand.
TCCGGGTGGTAGAAGCCGATGATGCTCCACACGTTGAGCACGAGTCCGTACAGAAAGCCCGACAAAAGACCCCACACGACAAGCGGTACGAGCCTGAGCACCTTGCGCCCCTTACGCGCATCTTCGGCGGGCAAGGGTTTGCGCACGTCGCCGAACACACCGCATGATGCCAGCACGCCCCCCAGATAACCGATGAGCCCCCACGCGTACATCTGCCACGGCGTCCACGGCCCCTGGCCGAAGAACAGGTTGGAGACGAACGCGGCAAGCGCGCCGACCATGAACCCGGCACGGCGCCCAAACGCCGCCCCGGCAATGACAGCGATGGCGGACACCGGCTTGAAATTGGGAATCGGCGCAAAGAGGATGCGCCCCGCCGCGGCAACCGCCGCCAACACGGCGACGGGCATGGTGTCGCGCAGGCGCAGAGAGCTCTTCTCGTACCCCGAGAAAAACAACACGAGCGCGCCGACCACGACGATGAGCGCCAGCAACGCCGCCTGGTCTATGCCCGTCACCGCGCACAGCGCCAGCGCAGCGGGCACCAGCAACAGCGAGCAGGCCTCCGCAATTCCCGAACGCACGTGCCACGCCCCCGGCTTTTTGCCATCGTCGTTCGTCACAAGCGCGCGTCCTTTCCCTCTTCATGCAACAGCACACCGAACAGGCGCGAGGCGTTATTGGGACGGTACACGAGGTTGTTCGCGAAAAACGTGCGCGTCGGCTCCGTGCAGGCAGTCTCGCCGTCGAAGAGCATCGACACCTCATCGGCAGTCGCGAGCGCGAAATCGAGGTCATGCGTCACGAACACGACCGTGCGCCCCTCATCGGCAAGGGCGCGCAAAACATGCGATGCATACGCGCAGGAAGCGGGGTCGAGCCCCTTGGTCGGCTCGTCCAAAAACACGAGACGGGGCTGGCACAGCAGCAGCTTGGCCAACGCGAGCTTTTGCTGCTGCCCGCCGGACAAGTCGTACGGGTGCCGCGCCTCAAGCCCCTCAAGGCCGAACCGCGCGAGCATCTCCTTTTCGTCGTCAAGCGAATACCCGCAGCGCGCCCGCCACTCATCCAGCTCTTCTGCCACGCTGTCGCACACGAACAGCGTCTTGGGGTCTTGCGGGAGCAGCGCCTGCGCCTGTGAGAGCTTGTTCGCGACTTTGCCCCGTTGCGGGGTCAGCACGCCGGAAAGCAACTTGAGCAGCGTGGACTTGCCACAGCCGTTGCCGCCCACGAGCGCATGCACGCTGCCGGACTGCACCTGCACATCCACACCACGCAGCACCCACGGGTCCTTGCGTCCGTATCTGAAGAAAAGTTCGCGCCCCTGCAAAACGCAGTCCTGACGGCTTAGCGCAGCCCGGCGCTGTTCCCAGGCCGACCAGCGGCCCGTCAGACGCTCCTGCATCTGCACACGCGTGCCCACTTCGCCGATCTCGTCGATTTCCACGCGCTGCGTCAGGTATTCCGCCACGTCCTCGGGCGCGTGCGTCGTCATGATGATGGTGATGCCAAGCTCGCGGTTGACACGGGCCAGCATGAACAGGAATTGCTTGAGCGCGTTCGGGTCAAGCTGCGCCGTCGGCTCGTCGAGCAGCAGCAAGCGCGGCCGCAACGCCAGGACGGCGGCAAGGTTCACCAGCTGCTTCTGACCGCCGGAAAGCGCCTCGACCGACGAGCGCACCCACGGCTCGATGCCGAAGAAATGCGCGACTTCCGCCACGCGGCGGCGCATCTCGTCTTGGGGAATGCCCAGATTCTCCAGCCCGAACGCGAGTTCATGCCACACCGTGTCACACACAATCTGCGCTTCGGGGCTTTGCATGACGAAGCCAATCGTCGACGCCGATTCCCGCGCGCTCATGCCCCGCCCATCTTTGGCGTCGATGACCTGCCCGTCTTCCACGATGGCCTTGCCGTCTATGCGAATGCTGCCCTGCCGCGTGCCCACGGGGGCAAGCTCCGGCTTCATAGAGCGCAGCAACGTGGTTTTGCCCGACCCCGTCGAGCCCACGATGACGCAAAACGCCCCCTGTTCGACCTGCAAGTTCACCTGGTCGAGCACAGGGGAAGCCGGCGCCGCCTTCTCCTCGGGCGGATAGGCAAACGAGTAGCCTTCTATCTCAACGAATGCCACAGCAGCCACTCCTTTACCTGCAAAATCAAGGGAAGCACCATGAGCAGCAGATAGGGAATATAGCCCCACCACACCACGAGCGTGCTCACCGTCGGATAGAACGTGAACTGAGAGCAGGCGACCCAGGCCAGAAACCCGTTGGCCGCCGCGAGCACGACGACAGCTGCAACCACGACCGCATCATGGGCCGCGAAACGGTAGCGTTTATACGTCGTGCGTTTGACGCCGCAATCATAGCCCCGTGCGCGCATGGCATCGCTGCGTTCCAGGCCATCTTCCATGCCCCATCCCATGAGGATGCTCACGATGCGCAACCGCCCCTGCGCCTGCTCTTTCTTGTCGCGGGGAACCGCCGCACTCGTCGCCTTCTGCACGGCGAGGGCAGCATGCCCGCGCGTCAGAAACTGCGGGACAAGGCGCAGCACTTGCGTGACCATCAGCGAGATGACCGGCGCGACATTGCCCAGCAAGGCAAGGGAGCTGTCGCTGTCCATGCATTCGGAATAGGAAGCGAACCACAGAAACACCGAGGCGAGCATGCCACCGGAGCACATGCCGTACACGAGCGATTCCACGTAGAACGGATACGACCCGATGCTGAACAGCTCGGTCATGCCCGAACCGGAAAGCACCAGGTTGGCAAGGGCGACGATAACCCACAGCGGCACAATCCACGCAAGCGCGCGCAGGGTTTTCGCGCAACCGCGCGTCACACACGACGTGGCAAACGCGCCGACAAACGAAAGCGCGACGTAAACCGGATGCAGCGCGGCCATCGAAAAGACGACGGCGACGACGAGATACAGAAACGAGACCGCCGGGTGATATGTCGAGAATACGTTGTTCATGAAAACGAGATGCTTGCTGTGCGAAACTCGGCGCGCCGCCACAGCGCCAGCCGCACCGACACGCCGAATTGCGTCAATCTATTCGTAATCGCTGACGTCCAGCACATACACCCAACGGACGACCTCGCCGCCGTTGAGCTTGTAGGTGTTGCACGCCTTGCCGGGGAACGTCCCGTCAACGGAATACTTCCACCCACTGGTTGAGCCGCAGCTGAACTCGGCAAGCCCGTTGATGGAAGTCACATAGCTCGTCCCGCGCACGGACACGCCCATCTTGCCCAACGCATCGCGCACGGTAGCGCCTTTTTTCAGCGTGACGGTCTTGGAACCCATGCTCGACGGCCACTTGCTGTTGTGGGAATGTGCGCGCGAGGAATCGATGGTGACCTTGACCGTGATGGTGTCGTTCTTGGGTTTGGTTGCCGGCTTTTCGGTCTTGCCAGAAGACGACTGCTTCGAGCTGCTCGACGATGCTTTGGGGGCATCCTTGCCCTTGGAGCTTTGCGCGGCTTTGCTGCCGTCGTTGGCCTTAGCAGCCTTGCCCTGGGCAGCATCGGACTTCTTGGCGTTGTCCTTCGCGGACGCGCTGTCTTTATCGGCGTTTGCCTGGGGCTGCTGCCCTTCTTGAGCCTGCTGTTCCTGCTGGGCCTCCTGCGTCGTGGCAAGCGGGTCACCCGAGCCGCAAGCGCTCAAAAGCCCAGTCATCGTGACGGCGAGCAGGCACGCGAGCACGCCCGCCGTCGCCTTCTTCGCAATCTGGGAAAGACGCATTGTCTAGTCCTCTCTTCCATTGGACGTGCCCATGCGGCGACGGTGCGCAGCGGAGCCGGCAATAAACGTGGCGAGCATGGCAATGACCGCCGCAAACGCCAGGGCACCTACGCCGCTATCGCCCGTCTGCGTAGCGTCACCCGCGCCCTCATCGCCCTCGTCAGCCGGGCTGGGATCGGGGTCACCCTTCGGCTCTTCCTTCGGCTGCGGCGTGTAGTCGGGAATGCTGGAAATGCCCTTGCTTGCATCCACGTAGAGGTTGTAAGCCTCGCCATCAGAATTGAGCAGCCCCTGGTAGGCCACAAGCGCCATGAAGCCCTGCTCGGTAGCCATCTCGTTGAGCTCGTTCAAGGAACTGTCGAACACGAAGCCGGAGAGGTCTTTCGCCGCGAACTGCAGAAGCGCGCTCAAAGGCGTGCCGCCGTTTTCCGTCGCCCACTCGGTTGCAGGGTTGACGCCCGCCGCGCACAGGGCGAGCACGGCATATGCCGTGGAGTTGGCGTTTTCCGCACCAGTGTTATCGGCAAAGCCACCGTCTTCTTCCTGGATGGCCAAAAGCGCCTCGAGCGCGCTGTTGATTGCCTCGCTCACGCCCTCGTATTCTCCTTCGTACGGAGCGAGCGCGCAGATGGCCATGGCCGTCGTGTCAACATCGGTGCCGGAGCCCGACCACGCAAAGCCGCCATCAGCATGCTGCGCGTCGAGAATCTTGTTCACGAGAGCCTGCTCGCTCAGGTTCGCATCATCGGGCACTTCGTAATTGCCACTTGCATAGGCCCACAACGTCGAGAGCAGAATGTTGACATTCGAGTTGCCCGTGACGTTTTTCGCCATCTTCTCGATAGCGTTGAACGTGCCGTCGCCATCGGGCAAAGCCGTCGCGTCGTAGCCCGCCGCGGTGAGCGCGATGATGTAGCGTTGCACAGCGGTCGCTTGGTTGCCGTCCTGCGGTGGATTCTTGATGTCCTTGACCGCCTGCGCAACGAAGCCCGAGCCAATGGTGTCTTTCATGCCCAACGCAGACAGAGCGAGCACCTTCCAGGGGTCGGTCGTACCCGCGTAGGACGTGGCGATATTGTCCATGAGCTCGCCGATCTGGTTTTCGTCGATACCCGTAGCGACATTACCCGTTCCCGGGCGCTCGGGCGTCGTACCGGGATTCTCCGGCTCAGCCGGCGTGTTCGTGGATTCGCCGGGAACGTTCTCCTCGTAGTACGCGTCCCAGTCATAGGACGTGGGGACGGTCGTATAGGCCATCCAACCAAACTGGTACTGATGCCCCGCTTCGAGCTTCACGTAATCCAGGCCGCAGGTTCCCTGACCATATGCGCCATCAAAGAAGGAGCTCCAGTACAGGGAAACCGAATAGTCGTCAGCGTTCGCGGGCGCCAGCGTGGTACCTTCCTCCGAGACGATTTCGCCAATGTACTTATAGCCGTCATAGCTTGAAACAGGAGCCGTATAGGATTTGATATCCCCGGCAGCAACAGCGGCGTCGAGCAGGTCGAGAACCGTATCGCCTTCTTCGAAGGCATATTCCTTGTTGACCAACGACGTGTTGCCATTGGCAATCGTCAGCGTCGCGACGTTTTCGCCCTCCGCTTTCTCGGGCGTGTTGCTGGCATAGAACTCGGTCCAGTCGTAGGAAGCGGGAACGGTCGTATAGCACGTCCATGCGAACTGATAGCTATCTCCGGCAACAAGCTTCACGTGGTCGAGCGCGCAATCGCCCTGCCCGTACTTGCCGTTGAAATACGAACTCCAGTAGGTGGAAACCGAATAGTCAGCGCTGTTCCACGCCTGCGGGGTCTCGCCTTCCTCTGACGTGATGGTGCCAATGTACTTGCCGCCATACGACGATTCAGGGGCCGTGTACGCCTTGATGTCACCTTCCTCGACCGCCGCATCAAGCAGGTCGAGAACCGTATCGCCCTCGTTGAACGCGTACCTCTTGTTGACCCACGTTTTGTCGCCGTTCACGATCGTCAACGTGACGGTGTTCTCCTGCGCATCGTCGTCGGCCGCCATTGCCGGAGCTACGGGCACGAAGCTCACGCACAGGGCGAGCGCCAGCGCGAACGCGAAGAGTTTCTTGACAAGGGCCGCCCCTTGCCGCTTTTGTGCTGTGTTTGAGATTGCAGCCATGAATACCTCTCTTCCAGGGCCATCTTCGATGGATAGGTATTCCGACTTCGCCAAGCATCGAACTCACCGATGCGCTTGAACCTTACGGTTACTGGTATAGCGGGGGATTCGCACCCCCATTCCCCTAAGCCCAGGCCCTGCACAGCCCGAACTCGCGTGCATGCGCACGCGCCCATCAAGTGCCAATATGAACAGAATGCATAATAGAACTTGCACGCACGACATGCCAGACCTCAGTACTGTATGTGAACGAATTGCACATCGTTATGAATTTTACGAATAGCGAGCGACGAGCAAACAATCACTCTCATGCAGCCGAAAACGCGCTGCCAATCGCCCGCCCCTCCGGATTCTGCCCTCGCGTTCGGTCTTGACCGCGCAAGCCCGAAGGGTGGACGAAAACGCACGCCGGGGCAAAGCGCCATCGTGAAACCGTGCCCCAGCATGCGTTTCGGACCATCTGGAAGCGTTTGTTGGCCGAAACCACACGACGGGGCACGAATCCGCTCCCTCGACCGTGCCCCGCCATGCAATCTTGACCAGCAGGCCGTCGGGAGCGCATTGCCTCCGTCCGCGCGTTGCCCGCGCCGCTTTACGCCTCGTCGACGGTGCAGCGGCCGTCCGCCACGTGCACGCGGCCCTGCGCAATCGCCTGCAGCACCTTCGGGTACCACTCGTGCTCCGCATCGTGGATGCGGGCCTCCAGCTCGTCAACGCTTTCGCCGGCCACGACGGGCACCTCGTGTTGGAAGATAATCGGGCCCTTATCGTATTCCTCGTTGGCGAAGTGAATGGTGATGCCCGTCACCTCGTCGCCTGCGTCGAACGCGTCTTGGATGGCGTGCGCGCCGGGATGCTTGGGCAGCAGCGCCGGATGCAGGTTGACGATGCGGTTGGGAAACGCGTCCAGCAAAACCGGCGTGACCTTGCGCATGTACCCCGCCATGGCAACGTAGTCCACGTCGCGTTCTTGCAACGCCGCCGCTATTATTTCGTCCACCGCCTCGGGCTGCGCGTAGTCCTCTTTCTCGAAGACGAGCGTCTCAAGGCCAGCGGCCTGCGCCTTCGCAATGCCCGCCGCATGCGAATTCGAAGAGACGACGAGCTTGATCTCGGCATCCAGCTGCCCTGCCGCAATCGCCTCGATAATCGCCACCATGTTCGAGCCGGTGCCGGAAATGAGCACCGCAAGGTTCATCTTACGCGTCATGCGTGTACACCACCTTGCCGCTTCCGGCGACGATGCGGCCAATCTCGAACACGCTCTCGCCGTGCTCCTGGAGCGACGCCGTCACATCTGCAACCGCATCACGCGGGCAGATGACGCACATGCCGATGCCCATGTTGAAGGTCTTGAGCGCCTCCTCTTCGGAAAGCCCCGCCTTCTCGACCACGTAGCCGATGATGGGCACCGCTTTCCAGCTGCCCAGACGCACCTCGGCATCGAGGGTTTCCGGCAAAGCGCGGTTGAGGTTTTCGGTGATGCCGCCACCCGTGATGTGTGCCACGGCGTGCACAGGCAGACCCGCGTCGAGCAGCGCGAGAATGGACTTCACGTAGATGCGCGTGGGCTCGAGCAGTGCCTCGAGCACGGACGCACCGCCCAGCTCCGGACGTTGCTCCTTCAGTTCGTCTTCGAGCATGACGTCGGTGACCACGCGGCGCACGAGCGAGAAACCGTTGGAGTGGATGCCCGTCGAGGCAAGGCCCAGCACCACGTCGCCCTCCTGCACCAAGTCCGGCCCGATCATCTTCGGGCGATCGACCACGCCCACGCAGAAGCCGGACAGGTCGTACTCGTCGGGATCCATGACGCCGGGATGTTCGGCCATCTCGCCGCCGACGAGCGCGCAGCCCGCCTGGCGGCAGCCCTCGGCGATGCCGCCCACTACCCGCTCGACATGCTCGGCCTTGAGCTTGCCGATGGCGACGTAATCGAGGAAGAACAGCGGCTCGGCCCCGCAGGCCAGTACGTCGTTAACGCACATGGCGACCAGATCGATGCCCACCGTGTCATGATTGTTCGCGAGCTTGGCCAGCTGCAGCTTGGTGCCCACGCCATCCGTGCCGCTCACGAGCAGCGGGTCTTCCATGCCCTTGAGCGCGGCGGCGGAAAACAGCCCGCCGAAACCGCCGATATCGCCCACGACCTCGGGGCGGTACGTGGATTTCACGGCGGCGCGAATGCCGTCGACGGCACGTGCGCCTTCGTCGATGTCGACGCCTGCGTCTTTGTAGGTCACCTGCTCAGACATAGCTACCTCTCAAATGGTCGTGGCCGGTCGGTCATGCCCCTCGCCCGGCTACGGGCAAGGGCGGCAAAGCATCAGTTGATGTCGGGAAGGGGAAGCTGCGTGTTGTCATCGCCGTTGACAAGCGGCTCGACGCCCTCCAGAAAACTCCGCGTGGCAAACTTCTCCGGAATACGCACGGGATAGACGCCGTTGAAGCACGCTGTGCAAAACGGCGCGTCGGAACAGTCCTCTTTCTCGCAGCGGTACCGCGGTTCGCCCAGCTTGCCGGACTCGAGCGCCTGCCCGCCCGTGCTGCTGATCATGCCAATGGACGAAATGAGCCCAGGCAGGCTCAAAAACGCGAGCGAGTCGGCTCCGACGAATGCGCAAATCTCCTCCACGCTCTTGTTCGCGGATATGAGCTGGTCTTGCGTGTCGGTGTCGATGCCGTAGAAGCACGGCCACTTGACCTCGGGCGACACGATGCGCAGGTGCACTTCGGCAGCACCGGCATCGCGCAGCATCTTCACGAGCTGCTTGGACGTGTTGCCGCGCACGATGGAATCGTCGATGACCACTAGGCGTCGGCCCTTGATCGAGGCGCTGATGGGGTTGAGCTTGAGCCTGATGCCCATGTTGCGCAGCTCCTGCGTGGGCTCGATGAACGTGCGTCCCACGTAGCGGTTCTTGACGATGCCCTGCGCGTACGGGATGCCGCTTTCGCGCGAATAGCCAATGGCGCCGGGAATGCCGCTGTCCGGCACGCCGATGCACACGTCGGCGTCGCACGGCGCCTCTTGGGCGAGCATGCGCCCCATCCACACACGTGACTGGTGGATGGTGGTGCCGTCGAACACGCTGTCCGGGCGCGCGAAGTACACGTGCTCGAAGATGCAGGGCGTGTAGCGGCGGGCAGGAAGCGCCTGCTCGGAAACGAGCCCCTCTTCGTTGATGCGGATGACCTCGCCCGGACGCACGTCACGCACGTACGTCGCGCCGACGATGTCTAGACCGCAGGTCTCGCTGGCGACGACGTAACCGCCGTCGGGAAACGCGCCCAGCACGAGCGGGCGTATGCCGTTCGGATCGCGGAAGGCATAGAGCGCGTTGGAAGTGATGAGCACCATGGCATAGGCGCCCTCGATGAGCTCCATCGTGCGGCGTATGCCCTCGCGCATGTGATGGCTTTTCTGCGTGAAGTACCCGATGAGCTTGGCCGCGACCTCGGAATCGGTGGCGGATCTGAAGGATATGCCGCGCTCGATGAGCTCGACGCGCAGATGTGCCGTGTTCACGAGCGTGCCGTTGTGCGCCAGCGCGATGATTTCCTCGCCGATGGCAGACAAATGCGGCTGCGCGGCTTCCCAGGAATCGGCGCCGCCGCTGGTGGAGTAGCGCGCATGCCCGATAGCGACATGCCCGGTGAGTGCCGCGAAATCGCTTTCCTTGAACACCTGGGTGACAAGCCCCAGGTCTTTGTTGACCATGACGGTGTCGCCGTCGCCCACGGCGATGCCCGCCGACTCCTGCCCGCGGTGCTGCAGCGCCTGCAGGCCGAAGTAAACCAGCCGTCCGACATCCTTGCGTTCGTCATAGACCCCGAAGACGGCGCATTCGTCATGCAACCGGTCGTCTTCTGCGCCGGCGAGAACGTTCGTGCGGGACGGGTCGTGCTGAAGAGCAGCATCCACGTGTGGTCCCCTCTTTACAGGCCGAGTGCCTTTTTAAGCGATGCGACCCTGCGGCGGGAAACGGGGATTTTCTCCTCTTCGCCCGTCAGGGTGAGCAGCAGCGTGCCGCCCTGAACCGGGTCGACCTCGCTCACGCAGGACAGGTTGACCAAGTAGCGACGGTGCACGCGGAAAAAGCCCATGGGCTCGAGCTTCGCCTCGAGCTGCGCCAAAGACACGGTGGACAGGTAACGGTCTGTGTCCGTGTGCAGGTAGGAATAGTCGTCCTTGGCCATGATGAAATGAATCTTGCTCGCGGGAATGAGCAGCTTCTTGCCGCCCTTCTCGACGGGAATGCGCTCGTTGGCGGTGGGGCGGCCCTGCGAGGCGATGAGCCCGGCGACCTTGGCGATGGCCTGCTTCAGGCGATCGGTCTCGACGGGCTTGACCAGGTAATCGGTCGCGTTGACTTCGAACGCCTTGACGGCGTGCTCGCTGTAAGCCGTGACGAAGATGACATACGGCGGATACTTGAGCTTGGTAAGCGCCTCGGCCAGTTGCAGGCCGTTGGCACCGGGCATGTTGACATCGAGGAACATGATGTCGGCACCCGCATCCCTGAGCTTCTCGATGGCCTCGCGCACGTTGGCAGCTTCTGCCGCGACCTCGACCTGACCGGTCTCGTCCAACAGGAACCTGAGCTCAGAACGCGCAGGAGCCTCATCATCCACAATAATAGCTTTGAGCATAGTCTCTCCGTTTCAGGTTGACACGACCTGATTCTAGCATCAAATCTGCACTCGTCAGCATAAAGACACGGGCGGACTTGGCTTGCGGCAGGCCGAACAGCGCGGACAGAGAGGGAGTGCCGCCAGAAAACGTGCCGTGTGGAGCTAGCCCACGGATTTGTTAGATTTTCGGCTTGGGATGCGGATAAGGAATGGCAGGCGACGCATCGCCCGAAGGCGGCGTCACGGCACCTGCGGCGAGCTCCTCGACAACCTGCTCGGAATTTTCCGCAGCGCTTTCGTCCTCATCGCCCACCAGCGCGTCGTACAGCGTGAGGTACACGGTGGTGCCTTGCCCGAGCGTCGAATCAATGTACAGCCCGGAAATCGCGCCGAAGCAGGCCTTCAAGCGTGCGTTGACGTTTTTAAGCGCGATGCCCATACCCGTTTGCGAACCGCCATCGACCAGCGTGTCCAAGCGCTCGGGCGCGATGCCGACACCGTCGTCTGCCACCGAGACGATGACGCTGTCAGACGCATGATAGACGCGCACCTTGATGTGCAGCGCGCCTTCCTCGCGCCTGCCATGCCCGACGCAGTTCTCGACAAGCGGCTGCAGGATGAACGAGGGGACGTTCAGCTCCTCCAGCCCGGGCTCGATGTCGATTTCCATGTTGATCATGTCTTCGCCGAAGCGCGCCTTCTGAAACATCAGGTAGCGCTCCGTCTGCTCGACCTCCTTGCCCAGCGGGATGAGGTCCTCGGAATTCTCGAGCAGGCGACGGTAGTAAACCGCGAACTCACGCAGCATGACGCGCGCCTTGTCCGGGTCCATGCGCACCGTCGCGGCGATGGTGTTGATGGTATTGAACAGGAAATGGGGGTTGATCCGCGCCTGCAGGGCCTTGAGCTCCATCTGCGCGGCGAGCTCGGTCTGCTGCTGCAGGTATGACAGGGAAAGCTGCGTGGAAAGCAGCTGGCCGAAGCCCTCTGCCATGGCCTTCTGCGTCTCGTTCAGACGGCTCGTCGACTTGTAATAGAACTTGAGCGTGCCCACGATGTGCCCGCCCACGACGAGCGGCGTGATGACGCCGGCGCGTAAAACGCCGTTTTCCCGCAAAAAGCCGACCTCGCGCGTCGTCTCGACGATGCGGGTGGCGCCGTCTTCCAGCGTCTCGCGCGTGGTGTCGGTCTGGATGAGCGAATTCGGCTTATGGTTTTCGGCATCGGCGCCCGCGAAGCCCAAGATTTTCTCACGGTCGGTGATGGCGACGGCATTGGCGTTGGTCGCGGGAAGCAGCAAGTCGCAAACGGCCTGAGCGGATTCCAAATCGAGACCCTGGCTCATGAAGGGCAGCGTGCGGCTGGCCAAATCGAGCGTGCGGTCGGACTGCCGCGCCTTCACGTAATCGGAATCACCCGCGCTGCGCAACGCGAACAGCGTCGTGATGAGCATGCCGGTAATGCCGAGCAACGAAATGGCCGGCGATGCGGCGGAATGGAAAATGCCCACGACCGCCGCCAAACTGAAGATGACATAGCACAGCACCATCATGACCGTGCTCATGACTCTTCTCGATCCCATGTTCTTCCCTTTTATCCCGTGCCTGAAACGCTCAGGCGCCACACTTCCTAATCGTCAACTTTAACAGCAGTGAAGCGCCCTGTAAAACCGGCAGCGGAGCTGGAAACCGACCGCGCGCCGGAAAGCTGCGTGGCAAGCGGCGTGTCGCTCCACATGCTCTGCACGATGGCCGGCCACTGGTGCTGGAACTCGAAGTAGTTGGCGCAGTTCTCGCGCGCGAACTGGGCGCCCTCTTTGCGGCCCTTGCCGGCGATGCGCCAGTATTCGCCGTGCTCCTTGCACCCGATTGCCCGCAGAAGCGCCGTGAGACGCGCGCGACGCCCGATGGAATGCGTGAGCCAGGGGCCGGGGTACGGGTTGTAAGACGACGGGACGACCTGCATGAGGTCGATCTGCGTCTTGGCGAACTCGATCTTGCGCATCTCGTAGAACCAGCGCCAGATGTCCTGCTCGAAACGAGCGGGCGTCTGCGCGCCCTGGGGCGGGATGTGCTGCACGGAAAGCTGGTTGTCGAACCACACGTCCACGCCGTACATGTGCGCGGAAAGCACGTAATCGAGGTCTTCGCCGCGCGCGATCCACGGGTCGAAAGCAACGCGCCCGTATACGTCTGCGTGCAAGACCATGCAGCCACCGCACGCGATGTTGGCGCGAGACAGGCGCGGCCCCTTCAAAACGCCCGTGATGTATTCGTTGAAGCCCTTGGCCTTGTTCCAGAACCGGTCGTACCACGGCACTTTGTCAGGGGAAAGCGGGCTGCCGGAACGGTCGAAGAAAAAGCCGGTCTTGGCGGTGATGATAGAGCCGCTCGGCGTCTTGTAGGCAATGCCGTACACGGCGCGCTCCAGAAAGTCAGGGGAGGTGATGACTTCGTCGTCGTCGAGGAAGATGACCGTGTCGTGCCCGAAGATGGAGGCCACGAGCAGGCCGAGGTTGCGCACGGCGCCATAGCCCGTCAAAGAGACCGTGCCTTTGAACGCGGAAAGACCCGCCTGGTCGAACCGACGGTGGATGTGCTTGAGCTCGGCGTCGCCCACGACGACGAGGTTCAAGTCGCGGTAGGCGCTCGCGATTTCACGCACGTGCTCGGCCGCCTGGTTCTCGACGCCAGGCTCCGAGACGACCAGCAAGACGACGCGGCCCAGCCCGTACACCTGACGCAGCGAGTCGAGACAACGCGGCAGCTCGCCGGCTTTGTCGATGGGGGTCATGTGATCGTAGACGACGCCACGGTCGACCGAGTAGGCGCTGCGGCGCCCGCACCAGTAGGTTGGTATGATGACGACAGGATTGAGATTCATTCCTTGCAGCACTCCTTCTTTGAATCCGTGCCCGCTCTGCGGCACTTCGAGCTTTATAGAGTACCACCGCGCGGCGGCACTGGAAGACTTTTCACGCGATTATCAAACGATTGAGAAGTCCACTTGGCGCTCGCGCACGTCGACAGCGTCGAGCCGCACGCGCACCCGCTGCCCCAAGCGGTACGTGCGCCCCGTTTCCTCGCCCACGAGCGTCTGGAGCTTCGGGTCGAATTCGTGGTATTCGTCGCGCACGGAATCGAAACGCACCATGCCCTCGAGCGTGTTGTCGAGCCGCACGTACAGACTGCGCGCCGCAACGGCGGAAATCGTGCCCTCGAACACCTCCCCCACATGGGGTTCCACGAACTCGCACAGCTTGAGCGTGACGCTGCTGACCTCCGCTTCCTCGGCAAGGCGCTCCATGCGCGACGCGTGCGCGGCGAGCCACTCGAGCTGCCCGTCCATGGCATGCGGGTCTTTGAGCAGGCGGTGCACGATGAGGTCGGGATAGCGACGGATGGGGCTCGTGAAGTGGCAGTAATGCTCTGAGGCCAGCCCGAAGTGCGGCAGCGGCTCGGTGCTGTAGCGCGCCCGCTCCATCGAACGCAGGAGCAAGTAGTTGACGAGCGTCTCTTCCGGCCTTCCCTCGGCCGCCTGCAAGACGTTTTGATACGCGCGCGGCGCGCCCGACCCGAGTCCCTCGATGGGGTAGCCGAGCTGCTTGAGCACGGGCAGCAGCGCTTCGAGCGAGGCGGCGCGCGGCGCTTCGTGGATGCGGTACACCAGCGGCAGCGCGCGTTCGAACATGTGCGTGGCCACCGTCTCGTTCGCCAGAATCATGGCCTCTTCGATCATCGACGTTGCCTGCGTCTTCACGCGCAGGTCCACGCGCACAGGGTGCCCTTCTTCGTCCAGAACCGGCTTGGCCTCGACGGAATCGAAGTCGAGCGCGCCTCGCCGCAGACGTGCGGCGAGCAGCTTTTCGGCAATCTCGTGGAAGCGCCGCAGTACCGGGGACAGTTCGTCGGTGACCCCGCCGTCCAGAATCTCCTGCACCTCGCCATAGGAAAACCGGCGCTTGCTGCAGATGACGCTCGGGTATATCTCATAGCGCACCAGGCGCGCCTGCTTGTCCAGGTACATGTCGCAGGTCATCGCGCGGCGGTCGCAGCCGGGTTTGAGCGAGCAGATGTCGTTGCTGAGCTTCTCGGGCAGCATGGGCAGCACGCGGTCGACCAGATACACGCTCGTCGCTCG